>NZ_JBWCAM010000009.1:196013-262357 GCF_056175065.1 Pseudomonas sp. JC1203 | reverse complement strand
AGCGCTGTGAGGCGTTGAGCTAACCAATACTAATTGCCCGTGAGGCTTGACCATATAACACCCAAGCAATTTGCGTCGAACAGACCAGATTGCGGTGTTGTGAAGATGATACGAACCGAAAGTTTGCGATTCACAAAGACCATCACATACCCGATTCGCTGGAATGCCACTCAAAGGGCATCCTGGCTACAGAATTTCTTGACGACCATAGAGCATTGGAACCACCTGATCCCATCCCGAACTCAGTAGTGAAACGATGCATCGCCGATGGTAGTGTGGGGTTTCCCCATGTGAGAGTAGGTCATCGTCAAGATTAAATTCCGAAACCCCCATCTGCGAACGCAGGTGGGGGTTTTGTCTTTTAGTAGAAGCTCCATCATTTTTGGCTGGCACGTCACCGCGGTGACGGTTCGGCACACAGAGTTTCTTGACGACCATAGAGCATTGGAACCACCTGATCCCATCCCGAACTCAGCAGTGAAACGATGCATCGCCGATGGTAGTGTGGGGTTTCCCCATGTGAGAGTAGGTCATCGTCAAGATTGAATTCCGAAACCCCCGTCTGCTAACGCAGACGGGGGTTTTGTCGTTATGGCCTGCACAAAACCCTCGGCAGCAACGGCCCCCGCGCAATGGCTGACACCCCATAGGCCTCGGACGCAGCCTTCGGGCACCCCGTAGCAGCGGCCGCAGGCCGCGTCATGGGCCATACGCAATGGCTGACACCCCATAAGCCTCGGACGCAGCCTTCGGCAGCTGCTACGTACGTACCCCGTAGCAGCGGCCGCAGGCCGCGTCATGGGCCATACGCAATGGCTGACACCCCATAGGCCTCGGACGCAGCCTTCGGCAGCTGCTACGTACGTACCCCGTAGCAGCGGCCGCAGGCCGCGTCATGGGCCACACGCAATGGCTGACACCCCTGAGGCCTTGGCGTACATACGCAGCACCCGTAGCAGTTACCCAAACGCCAGGCAAAAAAAAGGGCCCGCGGGACTAACCCGGGGCCCTCAAAAGGTGAGAGGTGTCTAGTCCCTCGACCTGGTGAGCGGTGTAGCAAGCGTGGTGCCGAAGGTCAGGCCTTCAGGGGCACCAGGCGTGGAGCAATCATGTTTTCAGGGCGCAGGATGTCTTCCAGGCTGGCTTCGTCCAGCAGGCCTTCCTCGCGCACCAGTTCCAGCACGCCGCGGCCGGTTTCCAGCGCGATGCGGGCGATGCGGGTGGCGTTCTCGTAACCGATGTACGGGTTCAGCGCGGTCACCAGGCCGATCGAGTGTTCGACCAGTTCACGGCAGCGCTGTTCGTTGGCGGTGATACCGACGATGCAGTGCTCGCGCAGCATGTCCATGGCGCGTTGCAGCAGGCGGATCGAGTCGAAGATCTTGTACGCGATCAGCGGCTCCATCACGTTCAGCTGCAGCTGGCCACCTTCGGCGGCGATAGTCAGCGCCAGGTCGTTACCCATGATTTCGAAGGCGCACATGTTCACGGCCTCCGGGATCACCGGGTTGACCTTGCCTGGCATGATCGAGCTGCCTGGCTGACGCGCCGGCAGGTTGATCTCGTTGATGCCGGTGCGTGGGCCGCTGGACAGCAGGCGCAGGTCGTTGCAGATCTTCGACAGCTTGACCGCAGTGCGCTTGAGCATGCCGGAGAACAGCACGAAGGCGCCCATGTCGGAGGTGGCTTCGATCAGGTCGGCGGCCGGTACCAGCGGCTGGCCGCTGATGGTGGCCAGGCGCGATACGGCCAGGGCCTGGTAGCGCGGGTCGGCGTTGATGCCGGTGCCGATGGCGGTACCGCCCAGGTTGACTTCGGTCAGCAGCTCCGGCGCCAGGCTGCGCAGACGGTTGAGGTCTTCGGTCAGCGTGGTGGCGAAGGCGTGGAACTCCTGGCCCAGGGTCATCGGTACCGCGTCCTGCAGCTGGGTACGGCCCATCTTCAGTACGTGGGAGAATTCCTGGCCCTTGGCCGCGAAGGCCTGGATCAGGCTGTCGAGGCTGGCCAGCAGTGCGTCGTGGCCCAGCAGCAGACCCAGGCGGATCGCGGTAGGGTAGGCGTCGTTGGTGGACTGCGCCATGTTCACGTCGTTGTTGGGGTGCAGGTACTGGTATTCGCCCTTGCCGTGGCCCATGGCCTCCAGCGCGATGTTGGCGATGACTTCGTTGGCATTCATGTTGGTCGAAGTGCCAGCGCCGCCTTGAATCATGTCCACCACGAACTGCTCGTGGAAGTCACCGCGGATCAGCCGTGCGCAGGCTTCGCTGATGGCAGCGTGCTTGGCGTCGGTGAGGTGGCCCAGCTCGCGGTTGGCGTCGGCTGCGGCCTGTTTCACCATGGCCAGGCCCACGACCAGCTTGGGGTAGTGCGAGATCGGGACGCCCGAGAGGCGGAAGTTGGTAACCGCTCGCAGGGTCTGGATGCCGTAGTACGCTTCAGCGGGGACTTCGAGAACGCCAAGCAGGTCTTTTTCGATGCGCGGTGATGCAGCGGAGGACATGATAGAGATAATCTCAATGTGGACCCGGCATGTGCCGGAACGCTGCCAATGCTAGGCTTGTGACCAATCGTCGGCCAATGCTGTTAGACACTGCCCTATGCAGAAACGGCATAATAGGTCGTGTGACGCATCAGTCGTCCAAAACGTATGGCGCCCCGGAGGTCGCTGATGAATCTTGAGAGTAAATGGCTGGAGGACTTCAGTGCCCTGGCGGCCACCCGCAGCTTCTCCCAGGCCGCCGAGCGCCGCTTTGTCACGCAGCCCGCGTTCAGCCGCCGAATCCGCAGCCTTGAGGCGGCCCTGGGCTTGCAGCTGGTCAACCGCTCACGCACGCCGATCGAGCTGACGGCGGCCGGCCAACTGTTCCTGGTGACCGCGCGAACCGTGGTGGAACAATTGGGCGAAGTATTGCGTCATTTGCATCACTTGGAGGGCGGGCAGGGCGAGGTCATGCAGGTGGCTGCGGCGCACTCCCTGGCCCTGGGCTTCTTCCCCAGCTGGATCGCGCAGCTGCGCAATGAAGGTTTGAACATTGCCACGCGCCTGGTCGCCACCAACGTGGGTGACGCCGTGCATGCCCTGCGCGAGGGTGGCTGCGACCTGATGCTGGCTTTCTATGACCCGGACGCCGCGTTGCAGATGGACGCCGAGATCTTCCCGTCGCTGCACCTGGGGCATACCGAAATGATCCCTGTATGCGCCGTGGGCCCGGACGGCAAGCCGCTGTTCGACCTGGAGCACGACATCAGCTTCCCTTTATTGGGCTACAGTGCCGGCGCTTTCCTGGGCCGTTCCGTGAACCTGCTGCTGCGCCAACGCAACCTGCGCTATACCACGGTGTACGAAACCGCCATGGCCGACAGCCTGAAAAGCATGGCCCTGGAAGGCCTGGGCATCGCCTGGGTGCCGCACCTGAGTGCCAAGGCCGAGCTCAAGCGTGGCGAACTGGTAGTGTGCGGCGGGCCGCAGTGGCACGTGCCGCTGGAGATTCGCCTGTACCGTTGCGCGCTGGTAAGGAAGGCGAACGTGCGCCTGCTGTGGCGCAAGCTGGAGGGTGGCGCGGCATCCCCCGCGTGACCGGCGCCTCGGTGCTGCAGGGGCGCTCCGGACGCAGCCTTCGGCAGCTGCTACGGGCTGACTTGAAAGTCAGTAAAAACGCGGTTTTCAGCGCTGATAGAAGGTCTATTTATCCGCGATCTTTGCGGTATACTGCGCGGCCTTCGGTCGGTTTTGCCGGCCATAATTCGCATAACAAGCCACGCCGGTTTTCCTGCGTGGCTTGTTGTTTTTTGACGCGCCTGCGGGCGCCCAAGAGAAGAGGCTCGACGATGAGTGCACTGGTTGGCGTGATCATGGGCTCCAAGTCCGATTGGTCCACCCTTAGCCACACCGCCGATATGCTGGACAAGCTCGGTATTCCGTACGAAGTCACCGTGGTATCGGCCCACCGTACACCCGACCTGCTGTTCCAGTATGCCGAGGAAGCGGAAGGCCGCGGAATCGAAGTGATCATCGCCGGTGCCGGTGGCGCTGCCCACCTGCCAGGCATGTGCGCGGCCAAGACCCACCTGCCGGTGCTGGGCGTGCCGGTGCAGTCCTCCATGCTCTCGGGCGTCGACTCGCTGCTGTCCATCGTGCAGATGCCGGCCGGTGTTCCGGTCGCCACCCTGGCCATCGGCAAGGCCGGCGCTATCAACGCAGCGCTGCTGTCGGCGAGCATCCTGGGCGCCAAGCACCCGCAATTCCATGCCGTGCTCAAGCAATTCCGCACTGAACAGACAGACAGCGTGCTGGAAAATCCAGACCCGCGTCAGGCCTGAGGCTCTTTCATGAAGATCGGTGTTATCGGTGGCGGCCAGCTGGGCCGCATGTTGGCCCTGGCGGGTACGCCGCTGGGTATGAACTTCGCTTTCCTGGACCCGGCGCCGGACGCTTGCGCCGCGCCCCTGGGCGAGCACCTGCGTGCCGACTACGGCGACCAGGACCACCTGCGCCAGTTGGCTGATGAAGTCGACCTGGTGACCTTCGAGTTCGAAAGCGTGCCCGCCGAGACCGTGGCGTTCCTGTCGCAGTTCGTGCCGGTGTACCCAAGCGCCGACGCCCTGCGCATCGCGCGCGACCGCTGGTTCGAGAAGAGCATGTTCAAGGACCTGGGCGTGCCGACCCCCACGTTCGCCGACATCCAGTCGCAAGCCGACCTGGACGCGGCCGTGGCCCGCATCGGCCTGCCGGCCGTGCTGAAGACCCGCACCCTGGGTTACGACGGCAAGGGCCAGAAAGTGCTGCGCAGCCAGGCTGACGTGGAAGGCACCTTCGCCGAACTGGGCAGCGTGCCGTGCCTGCTGGAAGGCTTCGTGCCGTTCACCGGCGAAGTGTCGTTGATTGCCGTGCGCGCTCGTGACGGCGAGACCCGCTTCTACCCGTTGGTGCACAACACCCACGAAAGCGGCATCCTGCGCCTGTCGGTGGCCAGCACCGCTCACCCGTTGCAGGCCCTGGCCGAAGACTATGCCGGACGCGTGCTCAAGCACCTGGACTACGTCGGCGTGCTGGCCTTCGAGTTCTTCGAGGTGGACGGCGGCCTTAAGGCCAACGAGATCGCCCCGCGCGTGCACAACTCCGGCCACTGGACCATCGAAGGCGCCGAGTGCAGCCAGTTCGAGAACCACCTGCGCGCCGTTGCCGGCCTGCCGCTGGGCTCCACCGCCAAGGTGGGCGAAAGCGCCATGCTGAACTTCATCGGCGAAGTGCCGCCCGTGGATAAAGTCATCTCCATCGATGACTGCCACCTGCACCACTACGGCAAGGCGTTCAAGGTCGGCCGCAAGGTCGGTCACGCCACCCTGCGCAGTGCCGACATGGCCACCCTGCAGCAGCAGATCAAGGCCGTGGAAGCCCTGATCGGCGCCTGACAGGGAACCATTGGGCTTGTGAGGCCCTCTGATGGCAGGATGCCAAAGCGCAACTAGGCTTTGGCTAATGCAGTCAATCAGAGGGTTTCACATGGGCATCATCGGCACCATCTTCATCGGCCTGATCGTGGGCCTGCTCGCACGCTTCCTCAAACCTGGCGACGACAGCATGGGCTGGATCATGACCATCCTGCTGGGCATCGGCGGCTCGCTGGCGGCTACCTACGGTGGCCAGGCGCTGGGCATCTACCAGGCTGGCCAGGGTGCCGGCTTCCTCGGCGCCCTGGTAGGCGCGATCATCCTGCTGGTGCTGTACGGCATGATCAAGAAAAACGACTGACAATCGCCCAATGGCCCTCTCCGCTGGCACGCGGAGAGGGCTAGAATGCCCGACTCATTTTGTGTCGAGGCTCTTCATGCGCCGTATTCTTCTTGCCACCCTGTTCGTCTTCAGCGGCCTTGTTCACGCCGCCGAAAAACTCCCGGAAACCGATTGGCTGTCGCTGATGCCCAAGTCGGACCAGAAGGCCCTGGAGGCCATGCCGGAGATCACCCACAACACCCCCGAAGGTGACGGCAACTTCACCCACAAGGGCGGCCTGAAGCAAAGCAAGGGCCTGCCAGCGGTGATGTATTCGACCAAGACCGTGCCAGAAATGGATGGTAAGGACATTCGCATCGGTGGCTACCCTGTGCCGCTGGAAACCGATGCCAAGGGCCGTGCCACGGCGTTCTTCCTGGTGCCGTACCCGGGCGCCTGCATCCACGTGCCGCCACCGCCGCCGAACCAGATGATCCTGATCCGCTACCCCAAGGGGCTGAAGCTGGATGACATCTACACGCCGCTGTGGGCGATCGGTACGCTGAAGGTGGAGAAGGTCAGTAACGACATGGCCGACGCGGCCTACGCGATGGACGCATCGAAAGTGCGAGTAGTCGTAGAGTCCGACCTTTAACCCGTAGCAGCTGCCGCAGGCTGCGTCCCAGGCACCACGGTTGGGGCCGGACGCCGCCTGCGGCAGCTGCTACGGTAGAGGTGTTAGAGCTTTTCGCTGACTACGGTCACGCCCAGGGTATGCTCGGCGCCCGGCAGCAACACCACCACGTCGTCCATCACGTTGGCGGTCTCGATGCACAGCATGCGTTGCCAGCCATCGTCGGCCATGTCGTCCAGCTTCAGCGCGCGGTCGATCCACGGGTTCCAGATGACCGCTGCGTTGGAGCCGCTGCTGGTGAGGCGCACGCGGCGCTTCCACGCCGGGTCGACGATGGTCAGCTGCGATGGCACCTGCTGGTAGATACGGTCGGTTTCGCCGGCAAAGCGCAGCTCGTTGGCCTGTTCGCGAACTTGCCAGTTTTCCAGGGTCTCGATGTACTTCAGGCCCGCAACGCCTTCCACATGCACGTCGCGCACGTCGCTGACCGCGAAGTAGCTGTGCAGCGCCTGGCTGATGGTGACCGGCTCGTCGCCCAGGTTGGTGCTGGTGAGGCTTATGCCCAGGTGGTCGCCCAGTACGATGCTCAATTTCAGCGCCACCTTGTGCGGCCAGCCTGGCAGCTTGCCTTCGGCTTCGGGCAGGGTGAAGTCGATGCGCAGGTTGTCATCGGTGGCGCTGTCGATGCCGTGCAACTGCCAGTCCATGGCCCGCACCAGGCCGTGGGTGGGAGCCGGATCGGCCTTGTACATGGCCTGCACCGACTGCGGGTTGCGGGCGAAAATGCCGAACCACGGCCAGCATACCGGCACGCCGGTGCGCACGGGCGTGCCGCGCTTGAATACCGCCTGGTCGTTGAGCCATATCAGCGGCTGCTCGCCATCGCGTTGATAACTGAGAATCTGCGCGCCCTGTTGGGCGACCAGCAGTTCGGCACCGCTGTGGCTGATGCGCCAGCAGTTCAATTCATCCAGTTTGACCGACTCGACCTGGGGGGTAGACATGCGCAGTTCTCGCTTCCAATCCAATAGATATGCAGTTGACCCTGAAACAGCCGCCGAGTTTTCCGGCACTCAGCGCCGCGGTGGTACCGAACGGGTACGGCCGCTGCCGTCGATGGCCACGAACACGAATACTGCCTCGGTTACCTTGCGCCATTCGCTGGACAGCGGATCGTCGCTCCATACTTCCACCATCATCTGGATCGAGCTGCGGCCGATCTCCAGGGTCTGGGTATAGAAAGACAATTGCGCGCCGACTGCAACGGGTACCAGGAAAGCCATGCGGTCGATGGCCACGGTGGCCACGCGGCCGCCAGCGACCTTGCTGGCCATGGCTGTGCCGGCCAGGTCCATCTGGGCTACCAGCCAGCCGCCGAATATGTCGCCGAAACCGTTGGTTTCACGGGGCAATGCGGTGATCTGCAAGGCTAGATCGCCTTGCGGGATAGGATCTTCTTGTTCGAGTTCAATCATGCCTGGGGTGCCTCTGACCCAAAACTCTCAATACGTTGGCGTAATACGATGACGCCTCATATAAAACGATTCAGCTTCATACTACGCTGCTTTCGCCGGTAGAGGCGCTCCAAGGGTAACTCTGCGAAATCGGCTACCGCATATAGCGACGTTTTCGCACAAACACCCTGTAACCAAACAGAAAATTCCTACAGACGCGCAGTATATAGCGCGATAACAGTAGCGACGACCGTCCAAGTCTCATTTAGCGCTGGAAAACCACGATCAATGTGCTTTTTCGAGCAATTTGCTATCGTGCCCCACCTGCCAGCCGCAAGCAGCCCTGGTGAGGGTTGCCGTAATGCCTATAAGAGAAGCCACAACATGACCTCCGTGCCATCGAGTCACGCGCAACCGGCGCGCCCCCTGACCCGCAACGACTACAAGACCTTGTCGCTTTCCGCCCTGGGCGGTGCGCTGGAGTTCTACGATTTCATTATTTTCGTGTTCTTCGCCACCGTGGTCGGCAAATTATTCTTCCCCGCCGACATGCCCGAGTGGCTACGCCTGATGCAGACCTTCGGCATCTTCGCCGCCGGTTACCTGGCGCGCCCCCTGGGCGGTATCGTCATGGCGCACTTCGGCGACCTGCTGGGCCGCAAGAAAATGTTTACCCTGAGCATCTTCATGATGGCCGTGCCTACGCTGATCATGGGCCTGCTGCCCACGTACGCGCAGATTGGCCTGTGGGCGCCCATCCTGCTGCTGCTGATGCGGGTCATCCAGGGTGCAGCCATTGGCGGCGAAGTGCCGGGGGCCTGGGTGTTCGTTTCCGAGCACGTGCCGGCGCGCCACGTGGGCTATGCCTGCGGCACCCTGACCTCGGGGCTGACGGCGGGCATCCTGCTGGGCTCCCTGGTGGCCACCCTGATCAACAGCCTGTACAGCGCCACCGAAGTCTCGGACTACGCCTGGCGCATTCCGTTCCTGCTGGGCGGCGTATTCGGCCTGATGTCGGTGTACCTGCGCCGCTGGCTGCATGAGACCCCGGTATTCGCCGAGCTGCAGCAGCGCAAGGCGCTGGCCGAGGAAATTCCACTGCGGGCGGTGCTGCGCGACCATCGCGGCGCCATCGCCGTGTCGATGCTGCTGACCTGGCTGCTGTCGGCCGGCATCGTGGTGGTGATCCTGATGACCCCCACCGTGCTGCAGACCGTCTATGGCTTCTCGCCTTCGGTGGCCCTGCAGGCCAACAGCCTGGCCATCGTCTTCCTCAGCATCGGCTGCGTGTGTGCTGGCGCCCTGGCCGACCGTCTTGGCGCGGGCCGGGTGTTCGTGGGTGGCAGCCTGGCGCTGCTGGTGAGCTCGTGGGTGTTCTACCACAGCCTGCACGCGCACCCCGAATGGCTGTTCCCGCTGTACGCGCTGACCGGCCTGTTCGTGGGCACGATCGGCGCGGTGCCTTATGTGATGGTCAAGGCCTTCCCGGCGGTGGTGCGATTTACCGGCCTGTCATTCTCCTACAACCTGGCGTACGCCATCTTCGGTGGCCTGACCCCGATGATCGTGACCCTGCTGCTGAAATCCGACCCCATGGGCCCGGCTTATTATGTTGCAGGGATTTGCATGATCGGTCTGTTCGTTGGCCTCTACCTGCTGGCCAAAAAACGCTAAGCCTCCCGTAGCAGCGGCCCGCAGGCCGCGTCCAAAGCGCCGCGCAGGCGCAGGCTCAACGCGTGGCCCCCGGACGCGGCCTAGGGGCCGCTGCTACGGGGTTGCGCCCCGCAACATGCGGTAATAGCTAGTCATCCGGCTGTCATAATCCATACATAGAATGTTCACATGGGCTACTGATACTGCGCCCGACCCCATTCGAACAACCTATTTCCAGGACACACCCCATGACAATCAAGCGTTTGATGGCCGCGATCAGCTTCGTCGCCGCGGGTGCCGTCACTGTCCAGGCCAATGCCGCCGTGGACCCTGCCATTCCAGCCTATGTAAAGACCACCGGCGTATCAGGCAACCTGTCCAGCGTCGGTTCCGACACCCTGGCAAACCTCATGACCCTGTGGGCCGAGGCATTCAAAAAGGAGTACCCCAACCTCAACATCCAGATCCAGGCCGCCGGCTCGTCCACCGCGCCACCCGCGCTGACCGAAGGCACCGCCAACTTCGGCCCCATGAGCCGCCGGATGAAGGATGTGGAACTGCAGGCCTTCGAGCAGAAATACGGTTACAAGCCCACGGCTATCCCGGTGGCAGTGGATGCCCTGGCGGTGTTCGTGCACAAGGACAACCCCATCCAGCACCTGACCATGGAACAGGTGGACGCGATTTTCTCCGCCACCCGCCTGTGCGGTGCCAAGGCTGATGTGAAGACCTGGGGCGACCTGGGCGTGACCGGCGACCTGGCCACCAAGCCGGTGCAGCTGTTCGGCCGCAACTCGGTGTCGGGTACCTACGGTTACTTCAAGGAAGAAGCGCTGTGCAAGGGTGACTACAAGCCCAACGTCAACGAGCAGCCTGGCTCGGCTTCAGTGGTGCAGTCCATCAGCAGCTCGCTCAACGGCATCGGCTACTCGGGCATCGGCTACAAGACCGCCAGCGTGAAGACCGTGGCGCTGGCCAAGAAGGGCACCACCAACTTCGTCGAAGACACCGAGGAAAACGCCCTGAACGGCAAGTACCCGCTGTCGCGCTTCCTGTTCCTGTACGTGAACAAGGCGCCGAACAAGCCGTTGTCGCCCATGGAAGCGGAGTTCGTGAAGCTGGTGCTGTCACAATCCGGTCAGCAGGTCGTGGTAAAAGATGGTTACATTCCGCTCCCGGCCAAGGTCGCTGCAAAAGCTTTGGCAGATCTGGGGCTGAGCGAAGGCTCAAAGTAAGTAGAATGTCTGGCGGGCCCGTTCTAGAGGGCTCGCTTACTGATTCACCTGGTTTGCTGCCCAGAATCGCTGGGCGGCAGACCTTGCTGCGTCAATTCACTGTCATGTTTCTGTAATACGAGGCCGCTAGGGTGTGCGCATGAACGATTTGGCCAACTCTGCAATGACCCCGCGCAAACCCCCGGAGCGCATCGACTTCAATACCCCGGAGCTGGTGCGCAAGCGCAAGCTGCGGGCGCTCAAGGACCACCTTTCCCGCTGGTTTGTGCTGGTGGGAGGCTTGGCCGTGCTGGCCGCCATCACCCTGATCTTCTTCTACCTGGCCTACGTGGTAGTGCCGCTGTTCAAGGGCGCCGAACTGACGGTGAAGACGCCCATCACCCCGGCTTGGATGCAGGAAGCCGGCAAGCCGCTGATGCTGGCCCTGGAAGAGCAGAACCTGGTGGGCATGCGGGTGTCCGACCGCGGCCAGGCATTGTTTTTCAGCACCCGTGATGGCAGCGAACTGAAGCACGTCGACCTGCCGCTGCCGCCTGGCACCACGGTTTCCTCGATCGGTGAAGACCAGCCCGGCAGCGCTTTGGTGATCCTGGGCCTGTCCAACGGCCAGTCGCTGATCTTCCGGCACAGCTACAAAGTGACTTACCCCGATGGCCACAAGACCATCAATGCCAACATCGACTTCCCCTACGGCCAGGCGCCGCTGACCCTCGACGACCAGGGCCGCGCGCTTGAGCACGTCAACCTCAGTGCTACCGATGATGCGCTGATCGTGGCTGGCTCCACCGGCCCGCAGTTGCACGTGCTGTCGCTGACCAAGTCGGAAAACATGCTGACCGGCGAAACCGAGACCGCCCAGGCCACCATCGAACTTCCGCAGATGACCGAGCAGGTCAAGGCCATCTTCGTCGACCCGCGCCAGCAATGGTTGTACGTGATCAACGGCCGCGCCCAGGCCGACGTGTTCAGCCTGCGCGACAAGAGCCTCAACGGCCGGTACAAACTGCTGGAAGACGCCAATGCCGAAATTACCGCCAGCACCCAGCTGGTGGGCGGCATTTCGCTGATCGTCGGCACCTCCAAGGGCGGCCTGGCGCAGTGGTTCATGGCCCGCGACCCCGACGGCGAACCGCGCCTGAAGCACATCCGCGATTTCCAGATGGGCACCGCGCCCATCGTCGACATTACCGCCGAGCAGCGCCGTAAGGGCTTCATCGCCGTCAACGCGGTGGGCCAGCTGGGCGTGTTCCACAGCACTGCGCACCGCACCCTGCTGGTCCAGCAGGTGGCCCAGGGCCCAGGCGTGCTGGCGCTGTCGCCGCGCGCCAACCGCATCATGGTCGAGGAGGGCGGGCGCCTGGTGCCCATGACCCTGCTCAACCCGCACCCGGAAGTGTCGTGGAGCGCGTTGTGGGAAAAGGTCTGGTATGAAAACTACGACGAGCCCAAGTACGTCTGGCAGTCCACCGCCGCCACTTCCGACTTCGAACCCAAGCTGAGCCTGTCGCCGCTGACCTTCGGTACCTTGAAGGCGGCCTTCTACGCCATGTTCCTGGCTGCGCCGCTGGCCGTGGCCGCCGCGATTTACACCGCCTACTTCATGGCGCCGGGCCTGCGCCGCAAGGTCAAGCCGGTGATTGAACTGATGGAAGCCATGCCTACGGTGATCCTCGGCTTCTTCGCCGGGCTGTTCCTGGCCCCGTACCTGGAAGGTCACTTGCCGGGCATCTTCAGCCTGCTGATGCTCACGCCCATCGGCATATTGGTGGCCGGCTTTGCCTGGAGCCGCCTGCCGGAGTCCATTCGCCTGCGGGTGCCCGATGGCTGGGAAAGCGCGATCCTGGTGCCGGTGATCCTGCTGGTGGGCTGGGGCTCGCTGGCCATGAGCCCGCACCTGGAAGCCTGGTTCTTCAACGGTGACATGCGCCTGTGGATCAGCAACGACCTGGGCATCACCTACGACCAGCGCAACGCCCTGGTGGTGGGCCTGGCCATGGGCTTCGCGGTTATCCCCAACATCTATTCGATTGCCGAGGACGCCGTGTTCAGCGTGCCGCGCAGCCTCACCCTGGGCTCGCTGGCGCTGGGCGCCACGCCTTGGCAGACCCTGACCCGCGTGGTGCTGCTCACGGCCAGCCCGGGTATCTTCTCGGCGCTGATGATCGGCATGGGCCGCGCCGTGGGCGAGACCATGATCGTACTGATGGCCACCGGCAACACCCCGGTGATGGAGATGAACCTGTTCGAGGGGATGCGTACCCTGGCCGCCAACGTGGCGGTGGAAATGCCCGAGTCGGAAGTGGGCAGCAGCCACTACCGCGTGCTGTTCCTGGCCGCGCTGGTGCTACTGATGTTCACTTTCGTGATGAATACCCTGGCCGAGCTGATTCGCCAGCGTCTTCGCAAAAAATACTCGTCGCTTTAAGTAGAAGGTAGCGATCCGTGAAAAAGGATTCTCTCAAGGGCTGGTTCAAGAGTGGCTCGCCCGGCGTCTGGCTCAGCGGTGGCGCAGTGTCCATTGCCGTGATCATGACCGTCGGCCTGCTCTCGGTGCTGGCCGTGCGCGGCCTGGGCCATTTCTGGCCGGCCGACCTTGTGCGCGCCAGTTACAACGTGCCCGGCCAACCGGCCCAGATGCTGATCGGCGAAGTGGTGCAGCGTGACGAAGTGCCTCGCGCGCAACTGGCCGGTGCCGGCCTGCCGGTGCCCAAGGAAGGCCCGGAGTTCATGACCCGCGAGCTGATCAAGGTGGGCAACCGTGACATCAACGGCGCCGACTTCATGTGGGTGGTGGGCGACTGGCTGCAAGACCAGAGCAAGCCGCCCGAGCTGGTGAGCGTGGAGCGCCGCGAGTGGGGTAACTTCATCGGCTACCTGCTGGACGTGAAGGAAAACGGCAAGGTCGTCGCCGAGGGCGACGCGGTATTCAAGGAGTTCTACCCCCGCCTGGACCGCGTGAAAGACCTGGCCCGTCAGTTGAACCGCCTGGAGAAGGGCGAGATCGGTTCGATCAACGCCCAGCTTGAACGCATTCGCCTGCACGGCCGCAAGCTGGAGCTGGAACACCAGCTCGACGCCGCCGCCCAGGCCGACATGGATGCCGAACGTGCCGCCCTCAAGGGCCAGTACCAGGAAATCGAATCCCGCCTGGGCGACCTGCACCAGGCCATCGAGCGCGACAGCATCACCGTGCGCGACGTCAATGGCAAGGTGCTGGAAATCAGCATGGGCAAGGTGCTGCACGCCTACCAGCCCAACAATATGGGCCTGTTCAAGAAACTGTATTACTACGGCATGAAGGTGTGGGAGTTCCTGACCCAGGACCCGCGTGAGGCGAATACCGAAGGCGGTGTGTTCCCGGCCATCTTCGGCACCGTGATGATGACCCTGATCATGGCGATGATCGTCACCCCGTTCGGCGTGCTGGCGGCGGTATACCTGCGCGAGTACGCCCGCCAGGGCCCCATGACCCGGCTGATCCGCATTGCCGTGAACAACCTGGCCGGCGTGCCGGCTATTGTCTACGGGGTGTTTGGCCTGGGCTTCTTCGTCTACGTGCTGGGTGGCTCCCTGGACCGCCTGTTCTTCCCCGAAGCGCTGCCGGCGCCGACCTTCGGTACGCCCGGCCTGCTGTGGGCCTCGCTGACCCTGGCGCTGCTGGCCGTGCCGGTGGTCATCGTCGCCACCGAGGAAGGCCTGGCGCGCATTCCACTGAGCCTGCGCGAAGGTTCGCTGGCGCTGGGCGCCACCAAGGCCGAGACGCTGTGGAAGATTGTGCTGCCCATGGCCAGCCCGGCCATGATGACCGGCATGATTCTGGCCGTGGCCCGCGCCGCCGGCGAAGTAGCCCCGCTGATGCTGGTGGGTGTGGTGAAGATGGCGCCGTCGCTGCCGTTGAACGGGGTGTACCCGTACCTGCACCTGGACCAGAAGATCATGCACCTGGGCTTCCATATTTACGACGTCGGCTTCCAGAGCCCCAACGTCGAGGCCGCACGCCCGCTGGTGTATGCCACGGCGCTGCTGCTGGTGCTGGTGATCGCCGCGCTGAACCTGTCGGCCGTCGCCCTTCGTAACCACTTGCGCGAGAAGTACAAGGCACTGGACAACTGACCGTCCCCCTTGGCACTCGCCAGCCGCCCCCTCGATGCGAGGCGGGCGGCTCAACCAACGCACTGAACGCGTAGGGAGCCACCCATGCAGCAAGACCCCAACACCCCCGGTGGCATCAGCCTCTCCGCCATCGGCCGCAAGCGCCAGGGCCTGAGCATGGCCAACGAAACCGTGGCCATCCAGGTGCCAGGCCTGAACCTGTTCTACGGCAACAAGCAGGCGCTGTTCGACGTTTCGCTGGATATTCCCAAGCAGCGCGTCACCGCGTTCATCGGCCCGTCGGGTTGCGGCAAGTCGACCCTGCTGCGCACCTTCAACCGCATGAACGACCTGGTGGATGGCTGCCGTGTGGAAGGCGAGATCAACCTCGACGGCCACAACATCTACCGCAAGGGCGAGGACGTGGCCGAGCTGCGCCGCCGGGTGGGCATGGTGTTCCAGAAGCCCAACCCGTTCCCCAAGACCATCTACGAGAACGTGGTGTACGGCCTGCGCATTCAGGGCGTGAACAAGAAGCGCGTGCTGGACGAGGCGGTGGAATGGGCATTGAAGGCCTCGGCGCTGTGGGACGAGGTCAAGGACCGCCTGCACGAGTCGGCCCTGGGCCTGTCCGGCGGCCAGCAACAGCGCCTGGTCATTGCCCGCACCATTGCCGTCGAGCCGCAGGTATTGCTGCTCGACGAGCCGTGTTCGGCCCTGGACCCGATTTCGACGTTGAAAGTTGAAGAACTGATCTACGAACTGAAATCCAAATACACCATTGTGATCGTGACCCACAACATGCAGCAGGCTGCCCGGGTTTCCGATTACACGGCGTTCATGTACATGGGCAAGCTGGTGGAGTTCGGCGACACCGACACTCTGTTCACCAACCCTGCGAAAAAACAGACCGAGGACTACATCACCGGTCGGTATGGCTAGAGGTAGCTGCAAGCTTGCAGTTTCACGCGGCAAGCAGAAGCGGTACTGCGTTTGTGTTCTGGATCACCACTTAACCACTTGTAGATTGCAGCTTTAAGTCTCAAAGCTGTCGCGGAGCGACCCGATGATTGATAAAGATAGCCTTACGCACCACATCTCCCAGCAGTTCAACGCCGAGCTGGAAGAAGTCCGCAGCCACCTGCTGGCCATGGGCGGCCTGGTAGAGAAGCAGGTCAATGACGCGGTCACCGCCCTGATCGACGCCGACTCGGGCCTGGCCCAGCAGGTGCGTGATGTTGACGAGCAAATCAACCAGATGGAGCGCAACATCGACGAAGAGTGCTTGCGTATTCTCGCCCGCCGCCAGCCGGCCGCTTCCGACCTGCGCCTGATCATCAGCATCTCCAAGTCGGTGATCGACCTGGAACGCATCGGCGACGAATCGACCAAGATCGCCCGCCGCGCCATTCAGCTGTGTGAGGAAGGCCAGTCGCCGCTGGGCTACGAAGAAGTACGCCACATCGGCGACCAGGTGCGCCGCATGGTGCGCGAGGCGCTGGACGCCTTTGCTCGCTTCGACGCCGATCTGGCCCTGTCGGTTGCCCAGTACGACAAGACCATCGACCGTGAATACAAGACCGCGCTGCGCGCGCTGGTCACCTACATGATGGAAGACCCGCGCTCCATCTCCCAGGTGCTGAACGTGATCTGGGCCCTGCGCTCGCTGGAACGCATCGGCGACCACGCGCGCAACATCTCGGAACTGGTGATCTACCTGGTGCGCGGCACCGACGTGCGCCACCTGGGCCTGGCGCGCATGCGCGAAGAAGTCCAGGGCCGTGCCGATCGCGCTAATGTTCCGGGTGTTTCGGACGATAAGTAAGACTGCCCGACTAAAAATGCCCGGCCTAGCGCCGGGCATTTTCGTTTGCGGGTCATGAAAAGAAATGGCACCCGTGAACAAAGAGTCCCGGCGTGACTTATTAGTTTTGGCAAATGGCCATCAGTCAGCGCTATGCTTGCCGGGTAATCTTAGGAGTGGTCAATGAGTAAGGTCAGTGTGCTGGTTGTGGATGACGCGCCCTTCATCCGTGATTTGGTGAAAAAGTGCTTGCGCAACTACTTTCCAGGCATGGTCATCGAAGACGCCGTGAACGGCCGCAAGGCCCAGGCGTTGTTGATGAAAGACAGTTTCGACCTGGTGCTGTGCGACTGGGAAATGCCGGAAATGTCTGGCCTGGAACTGCTGACCTGGTGCCGCGAGCAAGAGGCCCTCAAGGCCATGCCGTTCATCATGGTGACCAGCCGTGGCGATAAGGAAAACGTGGTCCAGGCCATTCAGGCCGGCGTTTCCGATTTCATCGGCAAGCCGTTCACCAATGAGCAGCTGCTGACCAAGGTGAAAAAAGCCCTGACCAAGATCGGCAAGCTGGAGGCGGTAATGTCCACTGGCCCTGCCCGGGCCGGTTCGGCTTTCGCCAACGATTCGCTCAGCGCCCTTACTGGTGGCAAGGCCGAGGTGGTGCGCCCGGCCCCGGCGGCACGGGGTGGCCTGCTCAACTACGCGCCGCGCCCAGGTGCAGCCCCTGCGGCCGCACCTGCCGGCAACCGTGGCCAGGGCCAACTGCGCCTGTCCAGCGGCAACCAGCAGTGCGTGATCAAGGCCCTGAGCCTCAAGGAGGCGCTGTTGGTGGTGCGCCGCGGGGAAGTGCTGCCCCAGGTGCTGGAAAACGCCGTGCTCGACCTTGAGCAGGGCGACAACGCCGAAGTGGCCCGCCTCAACGGCTACCTGCACGCCATCGTCGCCCACGAGCCCAAGCCGGACAGCGAGTGGCTGCAGCTGACTTTCCGTTTCGTTGACCAGGACGCGCAGAAACTCGACTACATCTCACGCCTGATCGCCCGCGGCACCGCCCAGAAGCACTTCGTTCCAGGCGCCTGACGCTGCCTCGCGGCCGCTGCTACACAACCCGTAGCAGCTGCCGAAGGCTGCGTCCAAGGCTCCACAGGGAGCAACTTCCTACACAACTTTGGGAATCGTTACGCTGCCGCTCCCAGGGCTTCGCGTGCATGCTTGCACTTCCCTCACGGAGTGCCCCCCGACCATGCCCTGCGACCTCTGCCAGCCCCTGCACGCCCCCCTCAACCCCGGTGACGAGTTGGTCTGGCTTGAATACAACGTGTGGGTCACCGACGTGCCCGCCGGCCTGGCCAACATGGACCTCAAGGGCTACCGCCTGCTCAAGGACGCCCGCCTGGCGTGGCCCATCGACCATTTCGACGCCTGGGGCCAGCCCTGGGTAGCCCTGCAGCGCGTGGACGGCGACGCCAGCGTACGTTACGAACTGGTGCGCCTGGAACCGGGCACCTACCGTCCGGTAGCCTGCGACCCTGCCTACCCCGTCATCCGCCATGCGGCTTGCGCAAGGCGCGGGCGCAGCTGCTAATCTTGGCCCCAGGCCCATTATTCCAGAATGCCACCATGCAGCTTCGTACCTTCCTCTTCTGCGCGCTGGCGCTGGGCTATGGCCAGGCTGGCGCCACCACCATCTACAAGTACACAGACGCCTATGGCGTGACGTCCTACACCGACCGGCCCACCCGCAATGCGAAAGTGCTGGTGTTCGCCGACCGCATGAACGAGCGGCTGGACCAGCAGGTGCATCTGGACGTGCGAAAAAACCTGGGTGTGACCACCTTTTCCGCGCGCAACGAACTGTACGCACCCGTGGAAGTGGAGCTGCGCCTGGCCAACCTGGGCAACGTACGCCCCGGCGCGCCTTCGCTGGTGCGGCGGGTGCTGCCGGCGCGCTCGACCATCGACCTGGCCACCCTGGTGGCGCAGAAACCCGGGCAGGCGCTGCGGTTTTCGCAGAAGTTTCGTTATTCGCTGGGCAACCCGTCGACCGCGCCCATGGGTTACCGCTACCCGTTGCCGTGGGTGGGTGGCCCCTTTCGCCTGACCCAGGGCCCCAACGGCACCTTCAGTCATTTCGGCCCCAAGAGCCGCTACGCCATGGATATCGCCATGCCCGTGGGTACGCCAATCATCGCCGCCAGGGGCGGCACGGTGGTCAAGGTGGAAAACGGCCAGGGCAGCGGCGGCAACAACCCGTCCGGCAATTTCGTGCGAATACTGCACGATGACGGCACGATGGGGGTTTATCTGCACCTGATGCAAGGTTCTGTGAGCGTACGTGAAGGCGAACACGTGGCGGTGGGCACGCCATTGGCGCGCTCTGGCAACACCGGCAACAGCACCGGGCCGCACTTGCACTTCGTGGTACAGCGCAACGTGGGCCTGGGGCTGGAGTCCATACCCTTCCAGTTCAACCAACCGGTGGGTACGTTGCCCAACTTTGCGTTGGGCAATAAATAACCAGAAGGGGTGATTATTCCAGGCGAAGCACTTTCGCCAGCACGATCTTGGGCCCCTTCATCTTCTTGATGATGATGCGCAGGCCTTCTACTTCCAGAACTTCTTCCTCTTCAGGCACGCGCTTGAGGCTGTCGTAGATCAGGCCCGCCAGGGTTTCCGCCTCGATGTGGTCCAGGTCCACGCCCAGCAGGCGCTCCACCTTGAACAACGGGGTGTCGCCGCGCACCAGCAGCTTGCCCGGCTGGTAGGCCAGGATGCCGCGTTCGGCCTTGCGGTGTTCGTCCTGGATATCGCCTACCAGCACTTCCAGCACGTCTTCCATGGTCAGGTAGCCAATGACCTTGCCGTCGGCTTCCTCCACCAGCGCGAAGTGCGCGCCGCCCTTGCGGAACTGCTCCAGCAGGCGCGACAGCGGCATGTGCCGGGACACGCGTTCCAGCGGGCGGGTCAGCTCGGCCAGGTTGAACGACTCGGGAATGTGGTCAAGGTCGGCCAGTTCCAGCAGCAGGTCCTTGATGTGCAGCAGGCCCACGAATTCATTGCGCTGGGCGTCGTACACTGGGTAGCGGCTGAACTTGTGGCGGCGGAACATGGCCAGGATTTCCTTCAACGGCGCGTTGAAGTCCAGGCTCACCAGGTCCTCGCGCGAGTTGGCCCAGTCCACCACTTCCAGCTCGCCCATTTCCACCGCCGAGGCCAGCACGCGCATGCCCTGGTCGCTGGGGTCCTGGCCACGGCTGGAGTGCAGGATCAGCTTCAGCTCGTCACGGCTGTAGTGGTGCTCGTGGTGCGGGCCAGGCTCGCCCTGGCCGGCAATACGCAGGATGGCGTTGGCGCTGGCGTTGAGCAGGTAGATGGCCGGGTACATGGCCCAGTAGAACAGGTACAGCGGCACGGCCGTCCACATGGACAGCAGCTCGGGCTTGCGGATGGCCCAGGATTTTGGCGCCAGTTCGCCCACCACGATGTGCAGGTAGGAGATGACGAAGAAGGCGCTGAAGAACGACACGCCCTTGGCCACTTCCGGCGATTGCACGCCTATGGCTTCCAGCAGCGGTTCCAGCAGGTGCGCGAAGGCGGGTTCACCCACCCAGCCAAGGCCCAGCGAGGCCAGGGTGATACCCAGTTGGCACGCGGACAGGTAGGCGTCGAGCTGGCTGTGCACGGTGCGCAGGATCTGCCCACGCCAGCCGTTTTTCTCGGCGATGGATTCCACCCGGGTGGAACGCAGCTTGACCATGGCGAACTCGGCGGCTACGAAAAAGCCGTTGAGCAACACCAGCAGCACAGCGAAAAGAATCATGCCGAAATCGGCGAAGAGTGAAGCGAGGGTAAAGCCAGGGGAAGGGTCCATGATGGAGTTTTACGGGTTCCGTCTTCAGAAAAAGGGGGTGGCAGCGGTGCCTGAAATGCAGGCACAAGACCATCAATGTAGCGGCTGAAGGGGCGCTTGCCTAGAGTACTTTCAGGCCTTGTGCCTGTATCACCAGCTGTTGCGGGGCGAAAATGCAGGTGAAGGTACTGCCTTGGCCCGGTGTGCTGCTGATCTCAAGGTGCCCGCGGTGGCGCAGCAGCACGTGCTTGACGATGGCCAGGCCCAGGCCGGTGCCGCCGGTCGCCGAAGCGCGGCTGGAGTCCACGCGGTAGAAGCGTTCGGTCAGCCGTGGCAGGTGCTTGGCATCGATGCCGATGCCCGAGTCCTGCACGCTCATGTAGGCCATCTTGCCGTCGCCCCACCAGCGGATATGGATGTTGCCCTCGGCTGGGGTGTACTTGACGGCATTGAAGATCAGGTTGGAAAAGGCGCTGCGCAGCTCCGATTCGCTGCCCTTGAGGCGGATGCTGTCGTCGGCCTCAAGCGTGATGCGCTGGTTGCGCTGGCCGGAAAGGGCCTGCGCGTCGCTCTTGATCGACTGCAGCAGGGCGTACACCGCCACCGGCTGGGTGTCGGAGGGGTAGTCGGTGGCTTCAAGCTTGGCCAGCAACAGCAGGTCGTTGAGCAGGGTCTGCATGCGCCCGCCCTGTTGCTGCATCTGCTGCAGGGCGCGAGCCCAGCGCGGGTTCACGTCCTCGACGTTGTCCAGCAGGGTTTCCAGGTAACCGGCGATCACCGTCAGCGGCGTGCGCAGCTCGTGGGACACGTTGGCGATGAAGTCCTTGCGCATCTGTTCCAGCTGGTGAATGCGGGTCACGTCGCGCACCAGCATCAGGTGTTCATTGTTGCCGTAGCGGGTGATCAGCATCTGCACGCGCATGCGGTCATTGATGGGCGAGGGGATTTCCAGCGGTTCGGCGTAATTCTCGGCTTCGAAGTATTCCTTGAAGCGTGGGTGGCGCACCAGGTTGGTGACCGGCTGGCCCCCGTCCTGCGGGGTCTTGAGGCCCAGCAGGGTCTCGGCGGCGCGGTTCCACCATTCCAGGTTGCCGTCGCTGTCGAGCATGATCACCGCATCGCGCAGGGCCGCCGTGGACTCCTGCACCCGGTCGATCACCGCTTGCAGGCGCCCGCGCACGCGCTGGTCGCGGCGTTGCAGGTGGTAGATGCTGTCGAACACGTCGCCCCACAGGCCGTAGCCATCGGGCGGTGCTTCATCGGGTTGGTGCTGGTTGAGCCAGCGGTGCAGGCGCAGCAGTTGCTTGAGGGTCCAGCCCAGGTACACGGCAAGGCCTATGGCCAGGCACCAGCCGTAATAACCGCTGACCAGCCCTGCCAGAAGGCAAAGCGTGACCAATATCAGCATGTGCCTGATCAGGATGCTGTGCCAGTTCTGGTTCAATTAACGTCGCGTCCTTTCGAGTTATGGCCTGGCGGGGGGGCTTCAGCTCTTGGTGGAAAAGCGGTAGCCGGTGCCGCGCACGGTTTGTACCAGATTCTCGTAGGCGATGCCGAGGGCTTTGCGCAGGCGGCGGATATGCACATCGACGGTACGCTCCTCGACATAGACGTTGCCGCCCCACACCTGGTCAAGCAGCTGGCCACGGGTATAGGCGCGTTCCTGGTGGGTCATGAAGAACTGCAGCAGGCGGTATTCGGTAGGACCCATTTCCGCTGGGCGGCCATCGATGGTCACGCGGTGGCTGATGGGGTCCAGCAGCAGGCCGCCGACTTCGATCGGCGCCTCGCCGTCGCTGGGGCCGGCGCGGCGCAGCACGGCCTTCAGGCGCGCCACCAGCTCGCGCGGCGAGAACGGCTTGGTGATGTAGTCGTCGGCGCCCACTTCCAGGCCCTGGATCTTGTTGTCTTCCTCGCCCTTGGCGGTGAGCATGATGATCGGGATATCGCCGGTCAGCTCATCACGCTTGAGGCGGCGGGCCAGCTCGATACCCGAGGTGCCGGGCAGCATCCAGTCGAGCAGGATCAGGTCAGGCTTGCGGTCGACGATGATGGCGTGGGCCTGCTGGGAGTTTTCTGCTTCGAGGCAGTCATAGCCAGCCATTTCCAACGCGACGGCGATCATTTCGCGAATGGGCGCTTCGTCGTCAACGATCAGAATGTTCCTGCCAACCATGCTCAAACCTCTTGTCATTGAAGTGTCTTGGGGCGCATTAGATAACGGAATTATTGCAGTCGTGTGACAGGTTGCCGCCAGCGTACCAAGTTCCAGACGCTGAGCTAAGCTGAAATTCCGTTACCACGAATAACAATGAGGTAGATCCAATGACACGACATACGCTGAACTGGATGGCCTTGGTGGGCGCCTTTGCCCTCGCCGCACCTGCCCTGTCCCACGCCGCAGAGCCTGCGATGGCCAAGGACGGCATGCTGGTGGACCACCACGGCATGACCCTCTACACCTACGACAAGGACGGCGACGGCAAATCCAACTGTAACGACAAGTGCGCTGAAAACTGGCCGCCGCTGATGGCGGAAAGCGGGGCCAAGGACGACGGCGACTGGACCGTGGTCAAGCGTGATGACGGCAAGATGCAGTGGGCGTTCGGCGGCAAGCCGGTGTACACCTTCAAGATGGACAAGAAGGCCGGCGACAAGATGGGTGACGGCAAGATGGACGTCTGGCACGTAGTGCCCACCGACGCTGACGCCGATTGATTCACTTCCTGTAGCAGCAACTATTTGTGGGAGCTGGCTTGCCAGCGAGCTTTTATGGCCTCAACAGCTCGCTGGCAAGCCAGCTCCCACAAAAAAGCTTCAACGCAAGGCGTAGTCGGCGACGATGCCGGCGAAAATCGCCAAACCCGCCCAGTGGTTGTGCAGGAACGCCTTGAAGCATTTCATCCGCTCGCGGTCGCGGGTGCTGTGCCATTCCCAGGCAAAGCACGCCGCTGCTGCCAGCAGCCCCAGGTGGAACCAGCCGCCCAGGCCGAACTGCCCGCCGGCCAGCAGCAGGCACACCAGCGCCAGGCCCTGCAGCAGTACGATGATCAGCCGGTCGGCGTCGCCGAACAGGATAGCGGTGGACTTGACCCCGATGCGCAGGTCGTCGTCGCGGTCGGTCATGGCGTAATAGGTGTCATACCCCACGGTCCACAGCAGGTTGGCGATGTACAGCAGCCAGGCGGCTGCGGGCAGGTGCCCGGTTTCGGCGGTGAATGCCATGGGCATGCCCCACGAAAACGCCGCGCCCAGCACCACCTGCGGGTAATAGGTATAGCGCTTCATGAACGGGTAGGTGGCGGCCAGCAGCAGGCCACCGAACGACAGGCCGATGGTGGTGGCGTTGGTGCACAGCACCAGGGCGAAACTGATACCCACCAGCACGGCGAAGAACACCAGCGCCTCGCGCGAGCTGATGCGCCCGCTGACCAACGGCCGCTGCTCAGTGCGCTTCACGTGGCCGTCGACCTTGCGGTCGGCAAAGTCGTTGATCACGCAGCCAGCGCCACGCATCAGAACCACGCCCAGCACGAAGATCACCAGGTTGGCCAGCGACGGCTTGCCTTCACCGGCAATCCATAGCGCCCACAGCGTCGGCCACAGCAACAGGTAGATGCCGATCGGCTTGTCCATGCGCGTCAGCTGGACGAAGTCCCAGGCGCGCGGGTGGACCCGGTTCAAGGATTTGAGCAGGCTTTGGAACATCAAGGGTTCTCCGCGTCGAGTTGAGCGGCCGGCCACAGGCTCGGCAGGAAGACTTCAGCCACCAGCACCCGCAGCGCGCCACGGTCGAAGCGCGAGCGGCGTGCCCACAGCCCTTCGCACGCCTGCTCGGCGGGCAGCCACTGCACAGGGTAACGGCACACCTCGATGGGCTGGCGCTGGAACGCCGGGGTGGTGAACAGCAGCTCGCCCAGCGAGCGGCTGCCCAGCGCGCCCAGCGCCAGGCCGTCGGCCTCCAGGGCCTGGCGCCCGGCCACGCTGCGGGCATACACCCAGGGGGTGCCCTGGCCGCGCAGGTACACTTCACGCACCCAGCCGCTGCTGCCATCGGCCAGGCCAAGGGCCTGACATTCATCGGCGCGCAGTACCTGCCATTGCTCGTGCAGGGGTGTAACACTGAAGTGGTCGCGGGACAGGCGGGTAAGGCGGCGGGTCAGCGAGCCCTGGTCGAACAACCAGTCACGAATAACGGCATCGGCGCTCGATGGCGCCTGCGCCAGCCAGGCCGGCGCGCAGGTGGGTTCATGTGTCACGGTAAGCAGCTGTCTGCAAGCGGGTAAGCCGCCGAGCTTAGCATGCATTCCCTCTTGCATCTGTGCACAACCCCCAGTACAAAACCGCCTGAGCCGGTCGGCAGCGCAGCAACCAACGATCGACCGAGCCGTGAGCCTGAGCAACGAGGAAACCTGCAAATGAAAAAGTGGCAGTGCGTGGTATGCGGCCTGATCTACAACGAAGCCGACGGCTGGCCCGATGACGGCATCGCCCCTGGCACCCTGTGGCAGGACGTGCCCGAAGACTGGCTGTGCCCCGATTGTGGCGTGGGCAAAATGGATTTCGAGATGATCGAGATCGCTTGATCGATTCTTCCCTGCAAGGAGTACATAAATGACAGCACCTGTGGTGATCGTGGGTACCGGCCTTGCCGGCTACAACCTGGCGCGGGAGTTTCGCAAGCTGGACGGTGAAACGCCGTTGCTGTTGATCACCGCCGATGACGGTCGTTCGTACTCCAAGCCGATGCTGTCCACCGGCTTCGGCAAGAACAAGGACGCCGACGGCCTGAGCATGGCCGAACCCGGCGCCATGGCCGATCAGCTCAAGGCCGAGATCCGCACGCATACGCGGGTCACCGGCATCGACCCGGGCCACAAGCAACTGTGGCTTGGCGAGGAAGCCGTGCTTTACCGTGACCTCGTCCTGGCCTGGGGCGCGCAGACGGTCAGCGTGCCGGTCGAGGGCGATGGCGCCGACACGGTGTTCCCCATCAATGACCTGGAGGACTACGCGCGCTTCCGCGCGGCAGCCCAGGGCAAGAAGCGCGTGCTGATATTGGGTGCGGGCCTGATTGGCTGCGAATTTGCCAACGACCTGATTGCAGGCGGTTATGAAGTGCAGTTGGTGGCACCGTGCGAACAGGTGATGCCGACCCTGTTGCACCCCGCTGCGGCCGCCGCCGTGCAGGCCGGGCTGGAGGGCCTGGGCGCGCGGTTCTACCTGGGCCCGGTGCTCAACCGTCTGCAGCGCGTGGCCGACGGGCTGGAAGCGCACCTGTCCGATGGCACCGTGCTGGGCTGCGACCTGGTGGTGTCGGCCATCGGCCTGCGGCCGCGGGTGGACCTGGCCGCCGCGGCCGGGCTGGAAGTAAACCGTGGCATTGTCGTCGATCGTGCGCTGAAAACCTCGCATGCCAACATCCACGCGCTGGGCGACTGCGCCGAAGTCGATGGCCTGAACCTGTTGTACGTGATGCCATTGATGAGCTGCGCCCGCACGCTGGCGCAAACCCTGGCCGGCAACCCCACGCAGGTCAGTTATGGCCCCATGCCTATCACCGTCAAGACGCCGGTCTGCCCACTGGTTGTGTCCCCGGTGCCACGGGGCCTGGAAGGTGAGTGGCAGGTGGAAGGGCAGGGCGCCGACATCAAGGCATTGTGCCGCGATCTGGCCGGCAACCTGCTGGGCTACGCCCTTACCGGCGCGGCGGTAGGGGAGAAACTGGCGCTGAACCGGCAGCTTCCACCGCTGCTGGCGTAAATAACGGTCTTTCTGTCGGATTAACCCGATTTTTGTCGCTACAAACCCCTGGGGGAGACTGGCGCAGCCTCTTGCGCCGTGCCATTCTCACTCCGTCTGCCGCAGCGTAGAGCCTGCGGCGCCTTCGGCGCTGTTCCGGAAGAACAGCCCGGGCAATAACAACAAAAAACCGTCAAAGGGGCTTCACTATGCGCAAACCAGAACTCGCCGCCGCTATCGCCGAAAAAGCAGATCTCACCAAGGAACAAGCCAACCGCGTGCTCAATGCGGTGCTGGAAGAAATCACCAACGCCCTGCACAAGAAAGACAGCGTCACGCTGGTCGGTTTTGGCACCTTCCTGCAGCGCCACCGCGGCGCGCGCACTGGCAAGAACCCGCAAACCGGTGAGCCGGTCAAGATCAAGGCCAGCAACACCGTGGCGTTCAAGCCAGGCAAGTTCCTCAAGGACAGCGTCAATCCATAAGTGATAGCGCGTAAAAAAGGGCCCTGCGGGGCCCTTTTTCGTTAACGCCGGTCAAAGCAGCTTGTCGTCATCGTCCAGCAAGTGGTCCAGGCCGCCCAGCTCGCCGCGCACCGCGTCGCGGGTCTTGAGCTTGGCCAGTGCCGCTTCCGGCAAGTCGGTGATGCGGATCACGCCCTTGCTGGTCAGTACCTGGATGAGGTCATCGAGCACCCGGATCATGTCCATGTCGCTCTGGCGCAGCTGCTGCAGGCGGCCCTCGATGGTGCCACGGGCCAGCCAGGCCAGCACGTCGGGGTGGTCTTCGACGAGGAAATCTTCTGCCTGAGGATAGGCGTTCTTCTCGGCGCGGATGATGTGACCGAGTGCATTGCGTTGCACGTAGTACATGGGGCCCTCCTTGAGGTAACCGGTAACGTTCAACAAGCAGCTTAGGCTAGCTTGCCCAAACCCGGGCTGCATTGCCATGGGCTGAGGGCGGCGGTGGAAACTATTTTTCCGGCGGCGCGGGGTTCTGTAAAAACACCACGTAACCCCGGAACCACGGGCTATCGCCGAGGAAACCGGGCGCCTGCCAGTCGCCGCCCTGAATCAGCCCTACCTTGAACGGCAAGCCCAGGCGGCTCAGCCTTGGCAGATAAGCAGCGTAATCGGGGATGCTGTGGCGGCCCTGGTAGGTCTGCACCACCACCTCGTCCACCACGCCCTGCAGCTGGCCGATGACCTGGGCATCGGCATTGCTGCTCCAGTCCATCAGCCCGGTAATGCTCAAGCGGTACTGCGTGGGCAGGCGCTGGCGCAGGTCGCGCAGGAACGCCACGTATTCATCGAGGTAGCGGGTACGGGCGTCGAAATCGACCTGGATGCCCACCACCGGGATGCCTGCCCGCGCCCAGCGCTGCACCTGGCCGAACAACTGCCGGTACACCGTGTCTGGCCAGTGCAGGGTGTCCACCCGGTAGGCCAGCCACACCTGGCCTGCGGTAAGCCGGGGCATGGCCATGCCTTGGGCGATCAGCTGCGCCGGCGCCTGGCGGTTGCGCCGGGGTGTGGCGACCTGGCCCTGCAGAATGTACAGCGTGCGCGCGTGGGCCAACGCCGGCTGGCTGGCCACCCCGCCCCACACCCAGAAGGCGTCGTGGCCGGCGGCGTCCACGGCGGCCTGGGCGCTGATGGTAGCGGTCAGCAGCCACAGGGCCAGGCACCAGCGCTTCACCAGTAGTACTGCAGGGTCTTGCCCCAAGTGGTGTCGGCATAGCTTGCCTTCAGGTCGCGGAACCACTTCTTGCGCACCGCCGGGGCGATGTCCTGGCTGCCGCAGCTGTTATAGCCGCTGGGGGCATAGCAGTTAATGGCGCGGTACAGGGCGTAGGCGCGGTCGCCATGGCCGGCCTGCTGGTTGGCGATCACTTGCTGGTAGCCGTCGAGGCGCGAGTAGGCCGGGCCGTTGAAATTGCCTGGCTTGCCCTTCGATTTCGCGGCGCGCTGGTCCATCGGCAGCGAGTCCAGGCTGTTGCGCAGCATGAACTCGCCCAGGCAATTGAGCGCCTTGGGGTCGCTGGCGGACTTTCGCAGCGCGGCGGCGGTATCGGCGATGGCCGGGCAGGTGTAGCCCGATGCGGCCTGGCCGCCCTGCCAGCGGAACATGGCCAGGCTGCGGCCATCACCGTAGACGAAGCCCAGGCTTGTGGTCAGTTTTTGATCAGCAGGTGGTTGTGCGGGCAGCAAGGCCATGTCCTTGCCGAAGTCGGCGTACAGGCCGCGTGTCAGGTCTTTGTACAGCAGCACGAACAGCGCCGTGTCGCGCTCGGTCTGGTCCAGGCCCTTGCTGGCCTGGCGGCGCAGCAGGTCGGCGCTGGCGCTGCTGTAGAGCAAGATGTTGCGCAGTTGCGCAGCCTTGATCGGCGAGTCATCGGCGAACACCTTGTCCAGCTGGCCGCTGCTTTGGTAATTGAGTGCCAGGGCCATCTCCAGCTGGTCGCGCTGCAGCGGTTGCTGGGCGGCGGGCAGCAGTTTCAGCCACAGCTGCGCGGCGCCGGGGTAATCCTTCTTCTGCTCCAGGGCCAGGCCTCGCAAGGTCTGCTGGCTGAACGCCAGGTAGTCGAGCTTGGTCGGTACGTTGGCGGGCACGGCGGCCAGGGTGGCGTCAGGGTCGTTGGCGATGTACAGCTGGTACACGCCCAGCAGGTAGTCGTGCAGGCCCGGCTGTTCGGTAAACAACGGCTTCTGCGCTTGCAGCTCAGCCAGCGTCAGCGTGGGCAGGGGCTTGCCGCGCAGCTGCATCAGGTCCACCACGGCCAGCACCAGCGGGTCCTGCACCTGCTCAGGCTTGGCGCCCACCAGCAGCTTGGCGTCGGCTTCGGTAATCAGCTGGCCAAGGTCAGTGTTGCGTTGCTGCGGCGTGGCCTGGGTGAGCTGCCAGGCGAAATCGGCGGCCAGCGCCTTCTGGTCGCCGGCCAGCCAGTGCACACGGCGCAGCAGGCCGCGGGCCGAGGTGGCGTAATCGCCCTGTGGATAAGTTTCCAGGTAACGGTTGAAGCCAGCGCCGGCCTGTTGCAGCGCCGTGGTGTCGACCTTGGCCAGCGCTACCATGCCGTACTCGTCGAAGGCGTTGGCCTGGGCGGCGTTCAACGCGGTACGGGCGCTCATGTACAGCGCCGTTTCCTTCACCCACGGTGCCGGGCTGTTGGCCAGGGCAGTGAATTGCACCTGGGCCTGGTCGAAATGGCCACGGTAGAAATTGGCGGCGGCTTGCAGGTAGCTGGCGAAGGCCTGGCCTTGTGCCGACTGCACCGTGGGCAGCAGGGTGGCGAGGTCGCTGTCGCTCCATTCACAGGCGCCCAACATGGCCAGCCGCGCCTTGCCCAGGGCCAGCCGCTCGTCTGTCGGCAGGTCCTGCAGTTGTTTCAGGAATTGGCTGGCGCTGGCTTCGGCGTTGCTGCGGCACCGGCTGCCTTCGCCGCCCAGGAAGTTGTCGCCGGCCAGGTTTTGCGGGGCGGCGGGCAGGCCCAGCTGGCTGCTCAACTGGTCCAGGGCACGCGGGGCTGGCGCCGCCGTGGCGTCCGGCGCTGGTGCTGGCGGGCTGGCTGGCGTCAGGCGCGCCATGTCGAAGGGCACCGGGCCGTAGCCTTCCTGGCGCTCCTGGTCGGTGATGCCCATGTCGGGCAGGGGCAGCGCGCCCTTGTCGGCCAGCAGCAGGCGCAGGTTTACCTGGCTGTCGTTGCCAGGGGACAGGAAGGGCAGGCTGTTGCAGCCGCCGGCGAAGCCGCTCACGTTGAGCACCCAGGCCGGGTAGCAGGAGTCGTCGCCGCTGGCGAAGGCCTGGGTGGCGAAGCCGGCGCTGACGGCCAGGGCAAGCGGGGCTAGCAGGCGGGTGCGCATTGATCGTCCTTAATCGGTTGTTCTAGGTGTCGGTGATGATACAACCGCCGCTGGAGGGCGCGGAAAAATCCCGCAATAAAACAAAAATTCCAAATAAATTATTTATAGAAAAATAATTGATTTAGCCATGGCGGCGTTCTAGCCTGAGATCACTCGAACGGCTTTCCTTTCGAAAGCCTGATCAAGCGGCCCACAACAACAAATCAGGAGCCATCATGACTTTGAACATCGGTGTCATCGGGACCGGCGCAATCGGCCGCGAACACATCCGCCGCTTAAGCTTCGCCCTGGCTGGCGCACGCGTGGTGGCGGTTAACGACATCAACGCCGAGCAGGCGCGCGGCGTGGTCACCCAGCTGGGCATCGAGGCCGAGGTGTACGCCAGCGGCCAGGACCTTATCAACGCGGCCAACGTGCAGGCCGTGCTGGTGACGTCCTGGGGCCCCAGCCACGAAGAGTTCGTGCTGGCGGCCATCGCCGCGGGCAAGCCGGTGTTCTGCGAAAAACCGCTGGCGGTCACGGCCGAAGGCTGCCGGCGCATCGTCGAAGCCGAGATGGCCCACGGCACCCGCCTGGTGCAGGTCGGCTTCATGCGCCCGTTCGACCAAGGCTACCGCGCCCTGAAGGAAGTGATCGACAGCGGCGCCATCGGCGAGCCGCTGATGCTGCACTGCGCCCACCGCAACCCCGAAGTGCCCACCGCCTATGGCACCAGCATGGCCATCACCGACACGCTGATCCATGAGCTGGACGTGCTGCGCTGGCTGGTCGACGACGATTACGTCTCGGCCCAGGTGGTGTTCCCGCGCAGCACCCGCAACACTCATGCCGCTCTGCGCGACCCGCAGATCGTGCTGCTGGAAACCGCCAGGGGCGTGCGCATCGACGTCGAAATCTTCGTCAACTGCAAATATGGCTACGACATTCAGTGCGAGGTGGTGGGCGAGCAGGGCATCGCCAAGCTGCCCGAGCCCACCGCCGTGCAGATGCGCAGCGACGCCAAGCTGTCCACCGGCATCCTGATGGACTGGAAAGACCGCTTCATCGACGCTTACGACGTGGAGCTGCAGGCGTTCATCAAGGGCGTTACCAGCGGCCACCTGGGTGGCCCGTCGGCCTGGAACGGCCTGGCCGCCGCCGTGGCCGCCGACGCCTGCATCCTGGCGCAGACCAGCGGCAAGATCGAAGCCATCGACCTGCCACCGCGCCCGGCCTTCTACGCCGACTGAAACCCGGCCGTGGGAGCGGGCTTTGCCCGCGAAAGCCGCACCGCGCAGTCTCAGCCAGACCGTGGCGTTACCTTCGCGGGTAGAACCCGCTCCCACTACAGCAGCCCCGTAACCGCGGTTACGGGGATTTTTTCGCCTGCTGAAACGCTGCTGTAACGCGCGCAACGGCACTGTTGCGTCTATAACAACAAGGCAGCCAGGCATTTGCGCCATACCACGAAATGTCTCGCCGCCACTATTGACGGAGGGGGATTCCTTGCCCGAATATAGATAGTTAGCAAACTATGAATATCGGTGTGTTCCTGTCCAAATGAACCTCGACAAGCTGCACCTCAATATCAGTAGTGGCATGGTCACGGCCGCCCGCCATTGGCGCCGCATCTGCCAGACCACGTTGGCCAACTACGGCATTTCCGAAGCCTGCGCGGTGCCGCTGCTACTCATCGTGCGCCTCGGCGACGGCGTGCGGCAGGTTACCGTGGCCCACGCCGCAGGGCTTGAGAGCCCGTCCCTGGTGCGCCTGCTCGACCAACTATGCGCGTCGGGCTTCGTGATCCGCACCGAAGACCCTACTGACCGGCGCGCCAAGGCCTTGAGCCTGACCGCCACCGGGCGCGAACTGGCCGAAGCCATCGAAGGCGAACTGGTGCGCCTGCGCCGCGAAGTGCTGCACGACATCGCTCCCGCAGACCTTGAGGCCGCCCTGCGCGTAGTGCGGGCCTTCGAGGAGGCCGGGCAGGGCACGGCGGTGTCGTCGTCTTGAAAGCCTTTTTCAGCGATGTGCCGCCGCTGCGGGACTGGTTCTACGGTGTCCGTACCTTCATCGCCTCGATGGTGGCGCTGTACGTCGCAATGAAGCTGGAAATGCCACGGCCGTACTGGGCCATGGCCACCGTCTACATTGTCTCAAGCCCCTTCGTCGGCCCTACTACGTCCAAGGCGCTGTACCGGGGCATCGGGACTTTCGTGGGCGCTGCGGCCGCCGTGCTGTTCGTGCCCATGTTCGTGCAGACGCCATTCCTGCTGGCGCTGATTGTGGCGGCCTGGACCGGCACCCTGCTGTTCCTGTCGCTGCACCTGCGCACGGCCAACAGCTACGCGCTGATGCTGGCCGGCTACACCATGCCGCTGATTGCGCTGCCGGTGGTGGACAACCCCACGCTGGTCTTCGACATCGCCTCGGCGCGCTTCCAGGAAATTTGCCTGGGGCTGATCAGCGCCGCCGTCATCGGCTCCATCTTCTGGCCGCGGCGCCTGGCGCCGGTGCTGGGCGACGCCACGCGCAAGTGGTTCGTGGAAGCCACCACCTACAGTGATCGCTTCCTGTCGCGGGAAATTACCGCTACTGAAGTAGGCACCCTGCGCGCGTCGATGGTCGCCACCTTCAACTCCCTGGAATTGATGATCGGCCAGATCCCCCACGAAGGCGCGCTGCCGCAGACCGTGCGCAACATCAAGGAACTGCGCGGGCGCATGATTCACCTGCTGCCCACCATCGATGCGCTCGACGATGCGCTTATTGCCGTGGAGCGCCGCACCGAGCTGATCGCCATCCTGGCGCCAGTGCTCGAAGACGTGCGCCAGTGGCTCAAGGAAACCGGGGAAAACGCCTCGCCGGCCTTGTGGACCCAGCTGCATACTCGCCTGGACGATCTGCAGCCCGAACCCGAAGCCCTTGATGACCGCCGCAACCTGCTGCTGTCCAACGCCCTGTACCGGCTGGGCGAATGGGTGGACCTGTGGCAGGACATGCGCACCCTGCAAGTGGCCATCGAGACCGAGGACCAGTCGCAATGGCGCGCCGTGTACCGCCACTGGCGCCTGGGCCGGCTGTCGCCATTCTTCGACCGTGGCATGATGATGTACTCGGCGTTCACCACCATCATGGCCATCGTCGTGGCCTCGATGATCTGGATTTTCACCGGCTGGGCCGATGGCGGGGGCGGGGTGATCCTGGCGGCCGTGGCTTGCAGCTTCTTTGCCGCCATGGACGACCCGGCGCCGCAGATCTATCGGTTCTTCTTCTGGACCTTGATTGCGGTAGTGATGTCCAGCCTCTACCTGTTCCTGATCCTGCCCAACCTTCATGATTTCCCCATGCTGGCGCTGGCGTTCGCAGTGCCGTTCATTACTGCGGCCACGCTTACCCTGCAGCCGCGCTTCAACCTCGGCATGATGCTGACGCTGGTCAACGGCGCCACTTTCATCAGCCTCGACACGGCCTACGATGCCAACTTCCTGTCCTTCTTGAACTCCAACATCGCGGGGCCTGCGGGCCTGCTGTTCGCGTTCCTCTGGACGCTGATGGTGCGTCCGTTCGGCACCGAGCTTGCGGCCAAGCGCATGACCCGCTTCAGCTGGCGCGACATTGTCAGCCTCAGCGAAAAGGCCACCCTGGCCGAGCACCGCGCCATGGGCGTGCAGATGCTCGACCGGTTGATGCAGCACCTGCCGCGCCTGGCGCAGACCGGCCAGGACACCGGCGGCGCGCTGCGCGACCTGCGCGTGGCGCTGAACATGCTCGATTTGCTGGCCTACATGCCGCGCATCCCGGTGGGCCCGCGCGCCCAGGTGCGGCAGGTGGTGGACGAGGTAGGTGCCTATTTCCGCAACTGCCTGAAAGCCCGCGAACGGCTGCCCGCGCCCATGGCTATCCTCATGACCATGGACCGCGCGCGCCGGGCGTTGAGCCAGCAGAACGTGGGTGACGAGGCCGAGGCGCGGGTGCAGATGCTGCATTCGCTCAGCGGCCTGCGCCTGGCGCTGCTGCCGGGTGTGGAAGTGGTTATCGAGCCGAGCGCTGCCCCAGAGCCGCCGACTCAAGGCCTGGATGGAGCTCCGTTATGATCGGTGAAATTGATGTAAGCGGGATCTTCCTGCCCACGCTACTGGTGATGATGGCTATCACCTATGTGCTGTTTCTGATGGTGCATGGCGTGCTCAATCGCCTGCATTTTTATCGCCTGGTCTGGCACCGGGCCTTGTTCAACGTCGGTCTGTACGCGCTGATGCTAGGCGCGGTGGACGCACTCTGCCGAAACCTGATGACATGAAAAAACCTTTGTTGACCGTTGGCCGCCTTCTCCTGACCTTGCTGGTGGTGGTCCTTGCCACTGTGGTGGTCTACCGCATGGTGATGTACTACATGTTCGCGCCCTGGACCCGCGACGGCCACATCCGTGCCGACGTTATCCAGGTCTCGCCCGACGTTTCCGGGCTGATCCAGGACGTGGCGGTGCGCGACAACGAAGTGGTCAAGCGTGGGCAGGTGCTGTTCACCATCGACCAGGACCGCTTCAGCCTGGCCCTGCGCCAAGCGAAAGCCGGCCTGGCCGACCGTCAGGAAACCATGGCCCAGGCGCAACGCGAGGCGCGTCGGAACAAGGGCCTGGGCAACCTGGTGGCCAAGGAGCAACTGGAAGAGAGCGATTCCAAGCTGGCCCGCGCCCAGGCTGCGCTGGCTGAAGCCCAGGTGGCCGTGGATACCGCCCAGCTGAACCTTGACCGTTCGGTGATCAAGAGCCCCGTGGATGGCTACCTCAACGACCGTGCGCCGCGTGCTCACGAGTTTGTGGCAGCCGGGCGCCCCGTGTTGTCGGTGGTGGACAGCAGCTCGTTCCACGTCGATGGTTATTTCGAGGAAACCAAGCTGCCGCTGATAGAAGTGGGGCAGAAGGTCGACATTCGCGTGATGGGTGACAACGCGCGCCTTACTGGCCATGTGCAGAGCATCGTCGCCGGTATCGAAGACCGCGACCGCACCAGCGGCTCCAACCTGCTGCCCAATATCAACCCGGCCTTCAGCTGGGTACGCCTGGCCCAGCGGATTCCGGTGCGCATTGCCTTCGACGACGTGCCGGAGCACTTTCGCATGATCGCCGGGCGCACCGCCACGGTGTCCATTGTCGACGAGACCGGCCACTCTGCGGAGGCCACTCGATGAACCACTGCGTGCGTCTTTCGGCGGTGGCCCTCGGGTTGCTGCTGTCGGCCTGCCAGATGGTCGGGCCGGACTACCACCGGCCCAAGGAAGGCGCGATCAACCGCCCGGACCTGCAAGGCAGCCTGGCCACTGGCGACAGCAACGTGGTGTCGGCGCCGGTGCCGCAGGACTGGTGGAAGCTGTACAACGACCCGCGCCTGGACCAGTTGGTGAACCAGGCGCTGGTGTCGAGCACCGACTTGCGGGTGGCGGCGGCGAACCTCAGCCGCGCCCGCGTGCAAATCGAGGAAGCGCAGAACGCCGGTGGTTTTACCACCACCACCGAGGCGGGTGCGCAGCGCTTGCAGGAGTCAGCCGAATCCTATCTGCAGGGTGTGAAGATCCCGGTGGCCAACGTCGGAAGCCTGGCGTTGACCACTTCGTATCAGTTTGACCTGTGGGGCACGTTGAAACGTGGCGTCGAGGCCTCCCAGGCCAACGCCGACGCGGCCCAGGCCGCCGCCGACACCGCGCGCATCACGCTGGTGGCCGAAGTGGTGCGTTCCTACACGCAGATCTGCGCTGCCAACGAAGAACGGCACATTGCCCAGAAGTCCCTGGACCTGCAGATGCAGGGCGTGCGGTTGACGCAGCGCCTGCGTGACGCTGGCCGTGGTGATGAAACCCAGGTGACGCGCACCCAGACGCAGTTCAAGTCGTTGCGTGCCGACCTGCCCAAGTTCGAAGCCCAGCGCCAGGCCGGGTTGTACACCCTGGGCATGCTGCTGGCGAAACCGGTCAATCAGTTGCCGGCGGGCACCGCCGACTGCGCCGAGCTGCCGAAGATCGCCCAGGTGATGCCCGTTGGTGACGGCGCCGCGCTGCTCAAGCGCCGCCCCGACGTGCGCCAGGCCGAGCGCAAGCTGGCCGCCGCCACCGCCGAAATCGGCGTGGCCACCGGCCAGCTGTACCCCAACATCAGCTTCGGTGCCACCGTGGGCTCCGTGGGGTTCCTCAAGGACCTGGGTGAAGACACCGCCAACCGCTGGGGCTTTGGCCCGCTGATCACCTGGACCATCCCGGGCAACCAGGCGCGTGCCCGGGTGCGTGAGTCCGAGGTGGCCACCCAGGCGGCCCTGGCGCACTTCGATGGCGTGGTACTCAATGCCGTGCGCGAAGCCCAGACTGGCCTGGCCCAATACACTGCCCTGCTGGAACGCCGCGACGCCCTGGCCGACGCCGAGCAATCGGCCCGCCAGGCCGCCGACCAGACCCACCGCTTCTACCTGGCCGGCCGCGAATCGTTCCTGGCCGACCTGCAGGCCACCAAGACCTACACCGACGTGACCGCCCAGCTGTCCGCCGCCAACACCCAGGTGGCGATGCAGCAGATCAACGTGTTCCTGGCGTTGGGTGGCGGTTGGGAAACCCCGCAACACTCAACCACCCCGTAGCAGCTGCCGCCAGGCGGCGTCCTGGGCTTGCACCGTGGCGCTGCCGGACGCAGCCTTCGGCAGCTGCTACGCGAGGCGGTGTTCGCGAAGCCCTGTAGCAGCTGCCGCCAGGCGGCGTCCTGGGCTTGCACCGTGGTGCTGCCGGACGCAGCCTTCGGCAGCTGCTACGCGAGGCGGTGTTCGCGAAATCCCGTAGCAGCTGCCGCCAGGCGGCGTCCCGGGCTTGCACCGTGGCGCTGCCGGACGCAGCCTTCGGCAGCTGCTACGCGAGGCGGTGTTCGCGAAATCCCGTAGCAGCTGCCGCCAGGCGGCGTCCTGGGCTTGCACGGTGGGGCCGTCGGACGCAGCCTTCGGCAGCTGCTACGGGGGCGAGGGTGTCAGGGTTTGCCGGACAGGTCGGCCATGCCCTTGAGCAGTTCGATGGGCAGCGGGAAGACGATGGTCGAGGTTTTGTCGCCGGCGATGGCGCTCAGGGTCTGCATGTAGCGCAGTTGCATGGCGCCCGGTTGGCGGCCGAGCATTTCGGCGGCCTGGGCGAGCTTTTCCGAGGCCTGCAGTTCACCCTCGGCGTGAATCACCTTGGCGCGGCGTTCGCGCTCGGCTTCGGCCTGCTTGGCAATGGCGCGCACCATGGACTCATTGAGGTCCACGTGCTTGATCTCGACGTTGGCCACCTTGATGCCCCACGCGTCGGTCTGCGCATCCAGCACTTGCTGGATGTCCATGTTCAGCCGTTCACGCTCGGCCAGCAGTTCGTCCAGCTCATGCTTGCCCAGCACCGCGCGCAAGGTGGTCTGCGCCAGTTGGCTGGTGGCCATCAGGTAGTCCTCGACCTGAATGATGGCTTTCTGTGGGTCCAGCACACGGAAATACAGCACGGCATTGACCTTGACCGACACGTTGTCGCGGGTGATGACGTCCTGGGGCGGCACGTCCAGCACCACGGTGCGCAGGTCGACCCGCACCATCTGTTGCACCACCGGAATCAGGATGATCAGCCCCGGGCCTTTCACCTGCCAGAAGCGCCCCAGCTGGAACACCACGCCGCGCTCGTATTCGCGCAGGATGCGGAAGGTGGACAGCGCCAGCAGGAACAGCACCACCAGCACGGCGGCGTAGCCGATTTCAATGAACATGGTTCACGCTCCCGTGGGCGGTTTCGCCGCGGCCACTTCCAGCTGCACACCACGGCGGGCGAGCACTTTCACCTGCTCGCCCTGCTGCAGCGGCGCGTCGCAGCGAATCTGCCACTGCTCCCCCTGCAACTGCACCCAGCCTGCGCAAGCGTTGTCCGATTGCAGCGCCGACACCTCGGTCACCTTGCCCACCAGTTCACTGTCGCCACCCACCGGCCGACGCCTGGCGGCGCTGATGGCCATGGCCAGCACCGTGATCACCAGCACCACCGCCACGGCGGCCATGGCCAGCAGCAGTGCGCCTGACACGGCAATGTTGGGCCCTTGCGCATCCACCAGCACCACCACGCCCAGCAACAGCACCACCAGCCCACCTACACCCAGCACGCCATAGGTAGGCAACAGCGCTTCGATGGCCAGCATTACCAGGCCGAAGAAAATCAGCCCAACTGCCGCCTGGTTGACGGTCAGCACAATCACCGCGCCCACATGAACCTCCGGGGTTGCCCCTCGACGTCAGCGTCAAAATTACCTTTAATAAGAGTTTAGTTTACCCCGAGGGTACCCACATGGAATCGCCCAGCCATAGCCTGCCGGCCCTGTTCGATCAGTTGGGCCTGGCCTCCTCGCCGGTAGAAATCGAACGTTTCGTCACCAGCCATTCGCCTCTCAAGCCGGGCCTGAAGTTGCATGAGGCGTTCTTCTGGACGCCCGCTCAGTCAGCGTTCCTGCGCGATGAAATCCTGGAAGATGCCGACTGGGCCGAAGTCATCGACCAGCTCAACGAGTTGCTGCACAAGGTGCGCTGAACCTGCCGCTTATCCGCTACCGCCGAGCTTTTGACATTCGCGGGCAACAATCGCCGCAAGCTGTCCTATGCTCTGATTTATCGGGTTCCTGTGGTCTGTTCATGACCGCGCGGCGGTACTCACGCGGATTCTTTCAGTCATCACTGGCCCCGGGTCAATGGGATGATAATAACTATGAAAGATTCCTATGCTCCTGGCTTCTGGTGCGCCACCACAGCGCTCGGATTGATTACTGCCACCTACTTCTACGGGGTCGTTCAGGCCCACCAAATCGAGCAGGCCCTGGTCTTCTTCAATAGCGCGCTGGGCCTGATCGGCGTGCTGGCGATGGCGGTGCTGGCCTGGTCGGCCCACGAAAACGCCCAGCTGAAAAAGCGACGAGAAACCCAGGGCCACACCCTGGTACGCATCTGGGACACCAAGGTTGCCCTGCGCAAGGTCGAAACCGTGTTCGACCGTTATTTCTGGGGCAGCTACTGGCAACCCGGGCGCACTTTCCAGGAGGTGATGGGTGACCTGGCGGGCACGCCGCTGGAGAAATCCCTGGAGGCGCTGAAGCTGCAGTGCCAGGAGCTCGACGAAGAGATCCACGACAGCCAGTGGCACTGGCTGGACAACGCCCGCGAGCTGTCCACCGTGGCCACTGCGCTGGCGCGCCAACGCTACCTGCTGGACTTCTGCGACCCGCGCACCACCATCAAGGGCGGCGCGGTGGTGGACCGGGAGATGGAGACGCTGGTGTACACCTGGTCAGCCCGGTTGCGTGCGTTCGATCACCAGCTCGATGAGCTGGAGACCGAATATAACGTGTGATGCCTGACGCGGCCTGTGGCCGCTGCTACAGGACGGGGTCCGTATTGACGTTATCGCGACGTCATTTTGTTACCGGTTTGTAGCAGCGGCCGCAGGCCGCGTCCGGGGTTCAGAACTTGTAACTCAAGGTGGCCGCCACGTTGCGCTCCTCACCCACGTAGCAGAAGTTCAGGCTGGCGCAGGTGGCCACGTATTTCTCGTTGGTCAGGTTGTTGGCGTTCACCCGCAGGTCCAGGCCCTTGAGCCCCAGCTTGCCCAGGTCGTAGCCTACCGACGCATCGTAGAGGGTATAGGCCGGCACCTTCATGGTGTTCTCGGCATCGGCCCAGCTGTAGCCCACGTACCGCACGCCGGCACCCAGGCGCAGGCCGTCCAGCGCGCCGTCGCTGAACTTGTAGTCCGCCCACATCGAGGCCATCTGCCGTGGCGCCTGGGTGGGCGAGTTGCCCTTGTTCTCGATGACGTTGTCAGCGGTACTCAGAGTGCTGATCATCGACTTGGAATATTTGAGGTCGGTGAAGGTGTAGCTGCCCAGCAGCTTCAGGTTGTCGGTGAGCTGCAGGTGCGCCTCCAGCTCCACGCCCTGGGAACGCACGGCGCCGATGGCGCGGTAGAAGTTTTCCTGCGGCAGTTTGGTGGCCAGGTTCTCCTGGTCGATGCGGAACACCGAGGCGGTGTAGAGGTTGTCCGAGCCTGGCGGCTGGTACTTCAGGCCGGCTTCCCACTGGGTGCCGTCGGTGGGTGGCAGCGGGTTGCCGCTGGCGTCGGAGTAGGAGTTGGGGTTGAACGACTCCGAGTAGCTGAGGTACGGCGCGATGCCGTTGTCGAACAGGTAGAGCACGCCGGCGCGGGTGGTCAGTTTGCTGCGCTCGTCACTGATGGTGGTGCCCAGCGGGCGGTTGTATTCGGCGATGCGGTTCTCATCCGAGGTCTTCACCCAGTCCTGGCGCACGCCCAGTGAGAAGCGCCATTTGTCCAGCTCGATCAGGTCCTGCAGGTACACGCCGGTCTGTTGCAGGCGGCGCAGGTAGCTGGTGGGGCTGTAGTAGCTGATGGTGGAGTTGCCATATACCGGGTTGAATGCATTGATTGGCGCCAACGAGCCGCTGGTCCAGTCGACCACGGTCTTGCGGCGCTGATAGTCCACGCCCAGCAGGGTGGTGTGCTTGGCGGCACCGGTGAAGTACTCGGCCTGCAGCATGTTGTCGATGATGAACGAGTGCAGTTTTTCGCTGGCGCCCGAGTAGTAACGGTTCAGCTCATTGCTGCTGGGCGATACCCAGCCGTAGCCGTACACCTGGTCCAGGTCGACCTTGGAGTCCAGGTAGCGGAAGTTCTGCCGGGCGGTGAAGACGTCGTTGAAGCGGTGCTCGAACTGGTAGCCGAACGACTGCTGGTCGCGGCTGTAATGGTCCACGCCCGGCTCGCCCTCGAAGAAGTGTTCGGAGATGCGCTGGCCGTTGTGCTGGTGCAGCAGGCCGTCGGCGGGCAGCCCGCCGTGGTAGCCGCCCTCGGGGTCGTGCTGCAGGTAGGCCTGCAGGGTCAGCGAAGTGTCTTCGTCGAAGTCGATGCTCAGGGTGGGCGCGATGGCGTAGCGCTTCTCTTGGTTGTGATCGAACTGGGTGTCGGCTTCGTGGGTGAGGCCGGTCACGCGGTAAGCGATGCGCTTGTCGTCATCCAGCGGGCCGCTGAAGTCGAAGCCCACGCCGTGCTGGCCCTGGGTGCCGACGGTGGCCTGGATCTCGTGGTAGTCGTCGTACAGCGGCTTCTTGGTGGTCAGCGCCACCAGGCCGCCAGGCGAACTGCGACCGTACAGCACCGACGATGGGCCTTTCAGAATGTCGACCCGCTCCAAAAAATAGGGGTCGATCTGCATGGTGCTGTAGGTGCCGCTGTCGCCCATGGACTTGAGGCCGTCGATGTAGATGTTATCCACCGAGCCGTCGTTGAAGCCGCGCATGGCCACGTAGTCGTAGCGATGCGTGGCGCCGTAGGGGTTGGTCAGCACGCCGGGGGTGTAGCGCATGGTCTGCGACACAGTCTGCGCGCCTTGATCGTCCATCTGCTGGCGGGTGACCACCGACACGCTTTGCGAGGTTTCCAGCAGAGCGGTACTGGTCTTCGTGGCGATCTGGCTGTGGGTGGCGTTGTAGCCGTCGGTGCTGCCCAGCGCGTTGCCCAGCGCGAAGCCACGCACATCGGTGGACGGCAGGGCCATGGCCTGGTCCTGGGCAGTCTGCAGGATGAAGCTGTTGCCGTCGGCGCTGCTGGCGCGCAGGCCGCTGCCGGCCAGCAAGGTGCTCAGGCCCTGCTCGATGCTGTAGCTGCCGTGCAGCCCGGGGCTTTGCTTGCCCTGGGTCTGCTCCGGAGTGGCGGCCAGGGTGATGCCAGCCTGGCGGGCGAACTGGTTCAGTGCGTCCCCCAGGGTGCCGGCGGCGATGGCGTAGCTGCGGTTGGCGGCCTGGGAGGTGCTGGCGTCTGCGGCATGGGCCGCCAGGGGCAGGGCGGCCAGGCCCATGGCGGTGGATAGCAGCAGGGAAAGTGCAGGGGTTTTGCCGGTCATGGTGCGGTTCCAAAGGGGCATGAACAGGTTGATTACTGTCCAAGCCGGTTGGCGCGGCGAAACCCGCCAAAAAATCTTTCCGGTGGTCAGGCCGCTTCCAGCTGCACCCAGAACCGCGTGCGGGTGCGTACCTGTACCGGCAGGGTCCGTGGCAGCAGGGCCAACAGCGCGTCGGTGTCGGCAAGGCGGAATACGCCGGACAGGCGCAGGTCGGCGATCTCGCTCGCGCACCCCAGGTAGCCGCGGCGGTAGCGCCCCACTTCCTCAAGGAACGCCTGCAGGCGCATGTCGCGGGTGACGATCAGGCCGTCGGCCCAAGCGCCCATGTCCATGTCCGGGTGGGTGACAAGGCGCAGGCCCTGGTGGTCCAGCTGCCAGCTCTCGCCAGCCTGCGCCCACGTCAATGCGCTGCCTTGGGCGGGGTAGATCGCCACCTTGCCTTGGGTCACGCTCAGGCGTGTGCAGTCGTCCTGCTGGCGCACGATGAAGCGGCCTTGCGGCGCTTCGAACAGGCCGTCGCGATTGCTCACCTGGAAAGGGCGCGCATCGGGCTGGCAGCTGATCATCATTTCGCCATGCCTGAGGCTGACCAGCCGTTGCCGGGCGTTGAAGCGAAGGTCGGCGGCGCTGTGGGTATTGAGTTGCAGTTGTGAGCCATCAGGCAGCTTGAAGCGGCGCTGCTCGCCGACGCCGGTAGCGAAGTCCGACGACCACTGTTGCCATTGCTCAAGGTCACGGCCCAGCCAGCCCGCGCTGCCCAGCAGTGTTACCACGCCCAGCAGTTTCAGCGCCTGGCGCCGGCCCAGGCGTTGGGCGCTGGCCTCAAGCGCTTGGCCGGCACCCGGTACGGCGCGGTAGTGGCTGGCCATTTCCTGGCTCATGGCCTGGAGGCGCTGCCAGGCCAGCTCGTGGCGCTGGTCGGCGGCGCGCCAGTCGGCGCACTGGCGTTGCAGGCGCGGGTTGGCGCGTTCGTTGCCCATGCGCAGCATCCAGTCGATGGCCTGGCGCACCATTTGCGGGTCGGGAGCGGCGCCCGGTTCAGTGTTCATAGCGCAGCAGATAGCAGTGGTAAAGCGCATCGGCGACGTAACGTTCCACCGAGCGCAGGGAAATGCCCATCTGTGCGGCGATGTCTTTGTGCGCGATGCCTTCGCACTGGGACAGCAGGAATGCCTTGCGCACTTTCGGTTTCAAGCCGTCGAGCAGCCGCGCGATGCCTTCCAAAAGCTCCAGCAGCAGCGCACGGGTTTGCAGGCACGGCACTTCGGCGGCAGGCAGATGGGCGATGGTTTCCAGGTAGGCGCGGTGCAGTTCTTCGCGGCGCCAATGGTCGATCACCAGGCCGCGGGCGATAGTGCGCAGGAACGCACGTGGTGCGCTCAGCTCCAGGCGTTCGGTGCGCTGCAGCAGGCGCAGGAAAGTGTCTTGCGCCAGGTCCGCAGCATCGGCGGCGTTGCCCAGCCGGCTCCGCAGCCAGGCATTGAGCCAGCCGTGATGGTGATGGTAGAGCGTGTGCACGGCATTTTCTGGGGAGGGCATGAGGCTGCACTGCGCGAAACTGCATGAATGATAATTAGTCTTATTTTCATGAAGCTTTGCACATTTTGCAACAACCTGGCGTTGAGCAGCTGTTGTGGGAGCTGGCTTGCCAGCGATCTGTTGAGGCGTGAAAAACTCGCCGGCAAGCCAGCTCCCACAAAACACAGGTTATTCGAGCAACGTGCGGGCATTGCTCATGGCGTCATCGGCAAAACCCTGCAGGAACTGCTGGAAGCCGGGCAGGGCCTGCGCGCCGCCCTGCGCGGGTTCGCCCTGGATGGTCCACAGCGCCCGCGACCTGCCCGGGCCGTCCTCGAACACCTCCATGGAGGCCCACAGGTTGCCGATGTCCAGGGTGGTATAGATAAGGCTCCAGGTCATGCGCCGCGCCTGGCTGTCATGGCTATTGAGCTGCTCGACGACGATGTTCTCGCCATCGGCGAAGTGCTTGATGCGCAACGAGCGGGGCCCAGTGCCCAGCATGTCGATGCGTGCCAGCGCTGGAATGAACGTGTGGAAACCGGCGAAGTTGCCAACCAGCGCCCACACGGCGTCGGCGTCGGCATTAATCGCCACTTCGGCGCTGACGGTGCAGCCCTGGGGGTGGCGGACCAGGGTATCGGGTACGAGTGCGTTCATGGTGCTTCTCCTGGGGGTGGGATGACTCAGATGAACTGTATTTCCTTCAGGTATGCGCAACCCTTGCGCAGCAGCGCCGGGGTCTTGCTGGGGTAGCGCTCGCCCATGCGCTGCACGCCGTCGCGGGCATTGCCGTGGTCGATGCGCGAAATGTCGCCGATGTCTTCCTCGAAGCCGTCCAGGTAGAAACCCAGCACGCCGAATAATGCGTTGTCGGCATCCACGCGGCCCAACTGCTGCTGCCACTGGGCCACGCTGACCAGCTCGAAGTCGCGCCCCGCCTCGCGGAAGGCCGCCACGTAGCTGGCCCAACTCAGCGGCTCGGGATTGTGCAGGTTGAATACGGCGTGGCCGGCCTGGTAGCGGCTGCTGTGGAAAGCCAGGAAGCGCGCCAAGAAGTCCACCGGCATGAGGTCGAAGTTCAGGCTCAGCGCCGGCACCTGGCCCAGTTGCAGCGAGCCCTTGAGCATCAGCATCAGCCGGTTGCGGTGCGGCTGGCACACGCCGGTGCGGCTGTTGAAGGTGATGTTGCCGGGGCGGTACAGGTTGGCCCATACACCTTGCTCGCGGGCGCGCTGGAGGATGCGCTCGGCCACCCACTTGGACAGGTTGTAACCGTTGCGGATGTAGATGGGTGGGGTATCGGCGGGCGGCTCTTCCAGCACATTGCCGTCGGCATCGATGACGCTTGAGGCCGAAAGGGTCGAGACGAAGTTGAAGATTTTCTTGCTGCGCCCCTCGCACAGGCGCAGGCAATGGAACACTGGTTCGACGTTGCTGGCCGCCAGTGCTTCGTAGTCGAGCACGTGGTTGACCACTGCGGCGTTGTGGATAAGTGCACCGTAGCGCTCGTCGATGTCGGCATACACGGCGTCGCTCAGGCCCAATTGCGGCCGGGTGATGTCGGCGGCATGCACGCGCACGCGGCTGAGGTCCAGGTGCTGCAGGCGGTTTTCCATCAGCGCCTGGGCGAAGCGTTCGCTGGCGCTGAGCCCCGGCTGCTCGCGCACCAGGCACGCCACCTCGGTAGCGCCCCAGGCCAACAGGGCTTCGACGATGTGCACGCCGAGGAAACTGTTGGCACCGGTGACCACTACCTTGTGCACATCGCCCAGGCGGTCCATGCCCAGCGGTGTGATTGGCAGTTCGCGGAAGGCGTCGCTCAACGCTTGTGGGCTGACCTGCCGCACCTGGTCCTGCACGCCTGCCACCAACTCGGCCAAGCGCTGCAGGGTTGGCTGTTCAATGAAGCGGTTGATCGAGATACCCGTGCCAAAGCGCTCGCGAATCTGCAGCAGCATCTGCGACAGCAGGATCGAATGGCCGCCCAGGTTGAAGAAGCTGTCCTGGGTGCAGATCTGCTCGCCAGGCAGCTCGAGCAGTTCGCTCCACAGCTGCAGCAGCTTGGCTTCGGCGGAATTGGCCGGTGCCTGGCGCGGTTTGTCCCGGGCTGGCGCCTGAGGAATGGCCAGCAAGGCATGGCGGTCGATCTTGCCGTTGGCGGTGGCCGGCAGCAGCGTCAGCTCGCTGTAGTGCAGCGGGCGCATGTAGTCGGCCAGGTGGGCCTGGGCGTGGGCCGCCAGGTTTGCCAGCGCCTTGGGCTGGCGCGGCTGGGCGACGAACGCCAGCAGGCGTTTTTGTGCGTCCACCACCACTGCCACCTGGCCGAACTGGCCGCTGGCGCGCAGGCAGTGCTCTACCTCCTCCGGCTCCACGCGAAACCCGCGGATTTTCACCTGGTTGTCGCGGCGCCCGCTCAAGGCGATGCCATCGTTGCACCACTGGCCGATATCACCGGTGCGGTATGCCGCCAGCTGCTGGTCACCGGGTAGCGTCAGGGTGACAAAGCGTTCGGCAGTCAGCGCTGGATTGTTCAGGTAACCAAGGCCGACGCCAGCGCCGGTGATGTACAGCTCCCCCACGGTTTCGTCGGTTACCGGCCAGCCGTCCTCGCCCAGTATCAGCACCTGGGTATTGGCAATCGGGGCGCCCAGTAGCCGTGGGTTATCCCCCGGCTGCATGCGGCGGGTGGTGGCCAGGATGGTGGTTTCGGTGGGGCCGTAGATGTTGTGCAGCTGGCAGCGGCCGGCGAAGGTTGCCAGTGCCGCCGGTTCGCAGACATCGCCGCCGGTTACCAGGTGCTGCAGCGTGAGTGGCTGGTCGCTGGGCAGGATGCTCAGCAGGGCGGGCGGCAGAAACGCGTGGCTGACCTCCAGGCCATTGATCAACGCCACAAGCTGGGCGGGGTCGCGGCGTTGATCCTCGCTCGGCACCACCAGGGTGGCCCCGGCGATGACCGTGGGCAGGATGTCCAGCAAGGACGCGTCAAAGCCGATGGTGGAGAACTGCAGCACGCGGCTGCCCGCCGCCAACGCCACGTGGCCGCGGTACCAGGCCTGGAAGTGGTTGAGGTTGGCGTGGCTGAGCAGCACACCCTTGGGCTGGCCGGTGGTGCCGGAGGTGTAGATGGCCACGGCGGCGGCATTGCATTCCGGCAACCGGTCGAACAGCCGGCTGTGCGTGCCTGGCGCCAGGCCATCGACCTGCAAGGCCGCCATGCCGTCTGCCTGGAATGGCGCCGCGCCGCTGTGCAGCAACAGTGTGGCGCGGGCATTCTCGGCAATGGTTTGCAAGCGCCGGGGCGGGTGGCTGGGGTCCATGGGCAGGAACACTGCGCCACTACCCAGCACTGCCAGCAGGGCGGCGTACAGCGCAGGCGATTTGCCCAGGCATACGCCGATCACCGGCGCCTGTGCAGCCCCAAGCCAGGGCGTCAGGGCGCTGCGCAAGGCCATGGCCTGCGCGTGCAGTTGCTGGTAGCTCAACGTGCCATCGCGCCAGTGCAGGGCCGGCCGCTGGGCATGCCGCAGCAGGCTGGCCTGCAGCTGCTCCAGCAGCGGCGGCTGGGCGCTGTCGAGCAACGCTTTTCGCGCGGTGTGGTTGAAGGCATGTTCGTAGGCCAGCGCTTCCAGGGCCACCAGCCCCTGCTGACCGGCCAGCGCCGCAGCGTCGCAGGCGGGCCAGCGGGAAAAGTGTTGCGGGTCACGGGAAAGGCGGCTGACCTCAAGCGTCAGCCGCTCGACAAGGCTCTCGATTGCCTGCGCGCACAGCGCCGCGCCGTTGCCGCTGGGCGGCGCTGCCAGCGCCTGGCAGATAATCAGCCGCTGGGCCTGGGCGCTGCCCGCCCAGCATTGCCATTGCACCTCGGGCAGTTGCCCTGCACCCTTGGCCAGGCTGACGCGCAGGCCCAGGTGCAGGCAGCGGGTGGCGGCAGGCACCACGGCGCTGCCGTCCTCGATCAACAGGTCGGCGGGGCCGCCACCTTCATCCACCAGGTGACCGTACTCGCGCAACGCGCTGCCCAAGGCCTGCAAGGCCCGGCTGGCACCACACAGGATGATCTGCAGACGTCTCATGCTCTTCTCCTTGAATCAGGTCAGGTAGGCGGCCAGGGCATCGCGCACGCAGGGGCTGTCGAGCATCGAGCTGCCCTGGAAAAACCGCAGGATGTTGGCCAGCAGCGGGTGTTGGTGGTTGATCGGGTAGGCCAGGGCTTGCACCTCCGCAGCCAGGGCCCGGCGCACGTCGGCGTTGGGGTGCAGGTGCTCTATCAGGCTCAGGTCGAAGGCTTTCTGGATGTCGTTGGTCAAGTAGCGCTCAATGAACGTCGGCAGCATTTGCGCCAGCAGGGTGCGGTCCTCCTGCGGCGCGGCCTGCCAATAGATGCGCACCAGCCGGGTCCAGAAGGTTGAATGCCGGCCTTCATCCAGCAGGTGGTCGGCCATCAGCCCCTTGATCGAGTCCTTCACCGTGGCATCGCGGGCAAAGGCGGCCACGTCATTGGTCAGGGTGTTCTCGGCGATCGCCACGCAAATCAGCTCGCCAGCCTGGCGCAACGCTTCCGGCAACTGCGCCAGTGCCGCGGGGATGGCCCGGCTCAGCTCGATTTCACGGGGCAGGCCAATCGGCTCGATGCCGGTCAGCTCGATGGTCTGCTGCATGAAATCCATGGCCACCAGCGCGTGGTAGTCCTCGTCCACCACCACGGTCATGGCGTCGTAGCGGCAGGCGAACGGGAACTGCATGGCGAACCGCCCGCGGGCGATGGCGCCAGCGGTACGGTTGACGATCTCGGTCTCGAAAATCACCACGTCGTGGATGAATTTGTATAGGCTTTGCACTAGCGCAAAATCGCGCCGCTGCGGGCATTCGCGCTCGAAGGTGGCGCTAAGCACCAATGGTTGGCGGCTGAGCGGGTAGATCAGCCGCTGGTCATTCTCAACCCGCCGTCGTGGCCGGGTGCGGATGGTGGCCCGGCTTTCCCAGGCGTCGGCGAACGAGCGGTAGTCGGCGGCGTTCATGCGCTCACCTCGGCGCCGGCGCGCATGCTCACCCGCAGGCCGTTCCACAGCGCCATGCGGCTTTCAATGGCTGCCAGGGCCGCCTCGTGTACTTCCTGCCGGCGTTGCTGGTCGTCGCCCACCAGGCGGTCGAGCAGCGATTGCGCGGCGGGGCCGTGGTCGTCCGAATCGACTTCGATGTGCCGCTGCAGGTAGTAGTGCAACGTGGGGGCCTGCTCGCGGGGAATGTTCCAGTCGTCCAGCAGTTGCTGGAACATCTGCGGAATGACGCTTTCGCGCCCGTGCAGGAACGCGGCGGCCACCACGTGGGCGGGGGCGTGCAGCGCGGTGTCCAGGGTGTTGCAGACGAAGCGCACTGCGGCGGGGGCGGCGTTTACGCTGTGCAGCGCGGTCAGGTAGTTGACGCCCTCGGCCTGCAGTTGCACGAAGCGCTCGATAGGGCCGGTGTCGGCACCAATTTCGCGCATGGCGTCCAGGTACAGCTCGAAATGGCTGTAGTGGCCTTCGAGCAGGTGGTCGTCGGTTTCCTCGCCCAGCACTATTTCATTGATCAGGCGTGCGGCCTTGGGGTCGCGTGGCGGCAACCAGGGCAGGCTGATGCAGGTGAGTTCGCGCTGCAGGCGCTTGGTCAGGGACATGAAGTCCCACACGGCAAAGACGTGGGTTTCCATGAAACGCTGCAACACCGGCAGCGAGTTTATTTCGGCAAAGATCGGGTGGGCACCCAGTTCGGTTTTCTTCTGCTCCAGCGCAACATCTTGATAGGTCATGGCACTTTCCTCACTGTTTTAAACCGGCAACCAACGGAAATAACTCTGTTTGATCAAGGGCAAATACTGTGGGCGGCTGAATATCTCCTTTGTTCTGCCTTGCGGATGTAAAATATTGTTTTAGGCGCCGCTGGTTAACTTGCCTGGCGGCCTGTTCGACACTTTCAACGCTAGACCATGGGTTGTGTTTCTTTCAAATAAAAACGTTAAAAAACAATTAGTTAGAATTTTAAGGCAATAGTATTTCGCTAAAACCGACGCGGCCGGTTTTAGAAGCGCGAGCGCTCCCCTTTCAACGGTTTATGGTCAAAATAAATAACAACGAGTGACTGCTTCACTCGGAGCACTCGAAGGGATGGGGTGGCGAAGTATTAATTGATCGAGGGACAAGCCCGGCGCGCGCTGCTCCTGCATGGGGTACTTTGGGCGGCCCATCGGCTGTATGAGCCGGTCACGGCCCTGAGGCCAAGGCAAGAGTGTGCGCTAAATGGCCAGATTGCCATCAGTGGGCGATTACCGAAGGTAAGCGTTGCGGTAGTCAGGCGCTGAGCAGGCCCAGGTGGGTATTGATGATGTGCTGCAGGCGCTGGCGCTGGCTGTGCACGAAGAAATGATCACCGGGCAGCTCGATCAACTCGAACTCGCGCTGGGTGAAACGCTGCCAATGCAGCATGTTGGTCAGTGGCTCCAACGGGTCTTCGCTGCCATACAGCGCAGTCAGCGGCACCTGCAGCGAATGGCCCACCGTGTCGGACCAGGATTCGGCCAGGCGCAGGTCACAGCGCAGCAGGGGTTCGAGGCGTGCAGTGAATTGGGTGTCCGCGCGCTGTTGGGCGGTGATGGCGTTCAGGGCTTCAAGGGTCTGGAACAATTCTGGGCCCGGCAGCTGATGCAGCAACGGCGGGCGTGGGCGGGTATCGGGGCTGCGGCAGCCGGCGATGAACAGGTGGCGGGTTTGGTGGGGGAAAGCGCGGAGGGCACGTTTTGCCACTTCGTAGGCAATGCTGCCGCCCAGGCAGTGGCCGAACAGGGCGTGGGGTTCGGCGAGCAGCGGCTTGAGCTGGGCGAAGGTCTGCTCCAGCAGCCTGGGCCATTCATCCATGGCCGGTTCATCACCCCGGGCGCCGTGGCCAGGCAGGCACACTGCGACCAGCTCTATATGGTCGTCCAGTTCGTCCGCCAGCTGCAGCATCTGCGCGGGGTCCGCCCCCGCGCATGAAAAGCAGATCAGGCGCATCTGCGCGGGCTGCCCGGAATTCGCGACCATCAACCAGGGGTTGTCTTGAGCGTGCACGGCCTTCCCTCTGCCCGGGCCGTGCCGGGCATGCGTTACCGGGGCCGCGCCGCCTCCCTGGGCGCGGTGCCCGTTCAGTCCGGCTCGCGGGTATCTAGATAGTGCCGGATGGTTGCGGATGCGTTGTTCAGGTGCCTTTGCAGCACGCTGACGGCGCGTTCGGTGTCGCGGTCCTGCACGGCTTCCACCAATTCTATGTGGTCATCCTGGGTAGGTTTGCCCAAGCCCATGGAAGACAGGTGGAAACGCAGGAAGCGTTCTTCTTCATTGAGTTCGTGTTCTATCAGGCGCAGCAGCTTGCGGTTGGTGGTACCGGCATACAGCGACATGTGGAACAGCCGGTTCAGGCGGCCCAACTCGGTGAGGCTGGTCTCGGTGTCGAGCTGGTCAATGTAGTGGCGCGCCTCGGCAATGTGCTGTTCGGTGAGGTGCGGAATTGATTGGCGCAGCGCCTCGGTTTCCAGCAGCAGGCGCAGGTTATAGGTATCGACGGCGTCTTCGCCGATCAACGGTGCAACCACCGCGCCCTTGTGCATGACCACCTGCAGCAGCGATTGCGCTTCAAGCTGGCGCAAGGCCTCGCGCACCGGCATGCGGCTGACACCGAACAACGTCGCCAATTCCTGCTGGCGCACGGCCATGCCCGCAGGCAGCCGGCCGTCCAGGATGGCGCTGCGCAGCTTTTCCTCGATAACCGAACGAGCCAGGTGGGCTGGCACCTGCTCGCTGCCCAGGATGGAGCTCAACGACTTTTTGGCTGTCACGATCGGGCACCTGCATGAATGTAACGCAATGTGTAAAGGATCCAATAGAAGCTAGTGGGCCCCCGTGTTGCTGTCAAACGAGTGGCCACGAGGTTTTTTTGTACGATCTGATTCGTACAGGGCAAATCCGTACCGTTGCGTTCGAGTTTCTTATCGTGACGGAGTTTTAGCGACTTTGAAAGGTGGCGAATCGCCGAGAGTGTTGCGTGCTTAGACAGGCTGGTAATTCGCCGATATGGCGTCTAAAAACCAGTTACGGCGGGCAAAATCGTTAATAAATGATTTTGTAGTGGTGCTGGGCGATGATAGCGGTACACTGCTGGGCACCCTATTGATGATTTTTTCCGAGGCGCGTACATGAAGTTTCGCTTTCTGCTCTGGGCCATGGGCTTGTTGATGGCCCGGGCCAGCCGCACCAACCCTGCCTTCAGCCAGCAGCTCAAGGACCGCGACCTGGTGTTCCAGCTGCAAACCCTGGACGGCAAGGTGGCCCGGCATTTCATCGTCAAGGACATGCGCGTGACCAGCAAGGGTGGCGCGGCGGCCGACCCGGCGTTCGCCATCGCCTTCAAGGACGCCGCTTTCGGCTACGAGACCCTGCAGGCCAAGAACAAGCAGTTGGCCTTCATGCAGGGTATTCAGGACAAGACCATCCAGATCAAGGGCAACCCGGCGCTGGTGATCTGGTTCCAGGGCATCATGAAATACCTGAAACCGAAGAAGAAGTAAGGCCTGTGGGAGCTGGCTAGCCAGCTCCCACGCGGTCAGTGGTGGTTGAACTGCGAAGCCAGTTCGCGCAACAGCACCTCGGCGTCCAGCACTTTGCTGACCACGTCCTCGGCCTTCTCGCGGCTCAAGCCAAGACGCTCCAGCAGCTCGTCGGGAATGCCCTCGTCGGCACCCGAGCCGATGCCACGGCTGCGCAGCAGGCGCACCGCCAGGCACACAAGGTTGGGGTACTGGGCGTAGTCGCCGTCGTAGCCGGGGTCGTGCTGGAAGCGCAGGGCGCTGGCCAGCTCGTCGGGCATGTCCCAGAAACGCATCAGCCAGGCACCGATCTGCTCGCGGGTGATGCCCAGCAGGTGCTGCTCCACGTAGCTGTGGCACAGGTGCGGGTTGACCTCCAGGTGGCGGCAGATCAGCGAGAAATGCGGCGGGAACACATGGGCCAGCAGCAGGTAGCCGAAGTTGTGCAGAAGGCCGGCCAGGTATGTCAGCCCGGTTTCCGGGCGCTGCGCCCGCGGGATGGCGCGGGTCAGGCCTTCGATTACCGCGGCGGTGTAGATCGACTGCTGCCAGTACGGCGTGGCGTGCTGCGGCTGGTCCTTGGGCAGGCTCAGGGTTTTGCCCAGGGCCAGGCCCAGCGCCAGGTTGATCACCAGGTCGAAGCCCAGCACGCGCACGATGGCATCTTCCACCGAACGGATCTTGCCCGGTGAGGCGTAGTACGGCGAAGCTGCCCAGCTGACCACCTGTGCGGCCAGCGCCGGGTCGGTTTCCACCACGCCGGTGATGTCGTCGATCGTGGCGTTGGGGTCGACCCGCAGCTTGATGATTTTCTGCGCGGTTTCGGCCAGCGGCGGAATCTCGATGGTGGCTTCCAGGCGTTGCTGGATGCGCCGCGCGGTAAACGCCTGCACCGCCTGGGTGATTTCCTGGCGGTCATCGTGCGGGCGGTCGAGGTTGGGGCGAATGCTGCTCAGGGGCTCGCCGAAGTTGCCGACGCTGGCCTTGCTGAGCATTTTCCTGAAGTCGTCACGGGTGATTTCCAGCAGCAGCCCAGGCTGGCCCGAATTGATCAGCAGGTCGCTGGCGTCCAGCAGCCGCTCGTCGTACAGGCACGGCGAGCTGGTCAGCGCCGGCAGGCCGGGCAACTGCTTGAGGTCATGCTTGGCCAGCATCTTGTCCAGGCGGTCCAGCGGCACGGCGGTCAGCCGGCGGCCGGTCAATTCAGCCAGCCGGTTCAGGTCCAGCAGCTGGTTCTGCGGGAACAGCACCATGAGCGCGCCAACGGCATCGTTGAGCAGCACTGCCTGAACCTTGCGCGCAGGGTCCAGCTGCGGGTGATCGAGCACCTCGCGGTAGCTGATGACCAGCTTTCCCAGCATATCGTGAATGACAGACGGGGTGTGGGGGGTTGCGGTGTCCAGGGCAACTTCAGTCATGGTCTGTATCCATATTCCTACATGGGCGACAGTATACGCAGCTTGAAGGTGCTGCTGGATCCATCGTGCCAAGTCTTTTTGAGCGTTACGTCGCAACCGCGGTCAAATTGCCGCGGTGGACGCGTTCCTTATACCTGTCCGTATTGCTGGCCGTGCCGTAGCCAACGCTCCAGTAGCGGGTCGACATGCGCAGGCCATTGCGAAAGCAAGGTCTGGGCCGCATCCCTTACGGCTGGCAGCAGGTCGGCATCACGCATCAGGTCCGCCACCTTGAACTGTAGCAAACCCGTCTGGCGGGTACCGAGCATCTCGCCGGGGCCACGCAATTGCAGGTCTTTCTCGGCGATGACGAAGCCGTCATTTGTTTCGCGCATGATACCCAGGCGTTCGCGACCGATCTGCGACAGTGGCGGTTGGTACAGCAGCACGCAGTGGCTGACCGCGCTGCCCCGGCCCACTCGGCCGCGCAGCTGGTGCAGCTGCGCCAGGCCCAGGCGCTCGGGGTTTTCGATGATCATCAGGCTGGAGTTGGGCACGTCCACGCCTACCTCGATCACCGTGGTAGCTACCAGCAGTTGCAGCTCGCCGGCCTTGAACTGGGCCATGATCTCGGCCTTTTCCGCCGGTTTCATGCGCCCGTGGATCAGGCCCACGCGCAGTTCGCCCAGCGCGCTGGTCAGTTCCTCGAACGTGGTTTCGGCCGCCTGGCAGGTCAACTCCTCGGATTCTTCGATCAAGGTGCATACCCAATAAGCCTGGCGGCCTTCGGCGCAGGCAGCGCGCACCCGCTCGACCACCTCGATGCGCCGGCTGTCGGCCACCAGCACGGTGTTCACCGGGGTACGGCCGGGCGGCAGCTCGTCGAGCACCGAGGTGTCGAGGTCGGCATAGGCGCTCATGGCCAGGGTACGCGGGATGGGCGTGGCGGTCATGATCAGCTGGTGCGGGCACATGCGGCCGCCAACACCTTTCTGGCGCAGCGCCAGGCGCTGCTGCACGCCGAAACGGTGCTGTTCGTCGATGATCACCAGCGCCAGATTGGCGAATTTGACTTCGTCCTGGAACAACGCGTGGGTGCCCACCACCATGGGTGCGCCCGCCGCGATCTGCTCAAGGGCGGCGACCCGCGCCTTGCCCTTGAGCTTGCCGGCCAGCCAGGCCACTTCGATGCCCAGCGGCTCAAGCCAGCGCTTGAAGGTGATGAAATGCTGTTCCGCCAGAATCTCGGTGGGCGCCATCAGCGCCACCTGGTAACCGGCCTCCAGCGCCTGCAGCGCGGCCAGGGCAGCGACCACGGTCTTGCCCGCGCCTACATCGCCCTGCACCAGGCGCAGCATGGGTTCGCGCTGGCTGAGGTCGTAGGCGATCTCCTTGCCCACGCGCTGCTGCGCGCCGGTAGGGGCGAACCCCAGGTTGGCCAGGTACTGCTTGGGCAGCCGCTTGGCCACCGGCAAGGCGGGCGCGCGCAGGGCCCGCAAGCTGTCGCGCAGGCGTGCCTGGGACAGCTGGTGGGTCAGCAGTTCCTCGAAGGCCAAGCGGTGCTGGGCCCAATGGTGCCCCACTGCCAGCTCTTCCAGGTCAGCATCGGGCGGCGGGTTGTGCAGGTAACGGATGGCCTCGTCCAGCGGCGCCAACTGGTGCTCGCGGGCAAGCTCTGCGGGCAGCCAGTCGGGCAGGCTGCGCGGGCCGAGCATGGCCAGGGCCTGCTGTGACAGCTGCCGCAGCCGAGCCTGGGTCAGGCCTTCGGTAGTGGGGTAGATGGGCGTCAGCGTCTGCTCCACCGGCGCCGGCTCGTCGCCGGTGAGGGCGCGGTATTCGGGGTGGTAGATCTCCAGCCCCGAGGCGCCAGGCCTGGCTTCGCCGTAGCAGCGCAGGTGCGTGCCGCGCTTCATGGCTTCTTTTTGCGCGTTGCTGAAATGGTAGAAGCGCAGGCTCAGCGAGCCGGTGCCGTCGCCCAGGCGCACCAGCAGGCTGCGGCGCTTGCCCATGGCCACGTCGGCGCCGCTGACTACGCCTTCGATCACCGCGTCCTGGCCTGGGCGCAGGGCGCCGATCGGCACCACTCGGGTGCGATCCTGATAGCGCAGGGGCAGGTGGAACAGCACGTCCTGAAGATTTTCCAGGCCCACCTTGGTGAGCTTTTCGGCCATGGCCTCGCCAATGCCCTTGAGGGCGGTGACCGCTACCTTGGACAGCTCGGTCATGTGGCGACTTTACTCAGCGGCGTAGGCTTGGCCACGGAACACAGGCGAATGGAGTCGGCGAGGATCTCGATGGCCTTGGGGCGCGGGAAGCTGGCGCGCCAGGCGATGGCCACGGTGCGGAACGGCGATGGCGGGGTGAGCGGGCGCACGTCGATCACGCCGGGGGCGTAATGGTGGCTGTGCACCGCCGACAGCGGCAGGATCGACACCCCCAGGCCGGACGCGACCATGTGGCGGATGGTTTCCAGCGAGCTGGATTCAACCGTGGTGTGCTTGGCGCCCTCGGTACCTTTTACCAGGGTAGGGCAGGCTTCCAGCACCTGGTCGCGGAAGCAATGGCCTTCGCCCAGCAACAGCAGGCTCTTGTCGTTGAGCAGCGACGAGTCGATGGTTTCTTTCTGCGTCCACGGGTGGCCGGCCGGCATCAATACATAGAAGGGCTCGTCGTAGAGCGGCAACGTCAGCACATCGGCCTCGTTGAACGGCAGGGCGATGATCACCGCGTCCAGTTCGCCATTGCGCAGCTTGTCGCGCAGGATGTGGGTGAAGTTCTCTTCGATGTACAACGGCATCTGCGGGGCGACCCGGTGCAGTTGCGGGATGAGGTGCGGGAACAGGTACGGGCCGACGGTGTAGATGGCACCGACCTTCAGGGGCGCGGTCAGCTGGTTCTTGCCGGCCTGGGCCAGCTCGCGGATGCCCTGGGCCTGTTCGAGGACCTTCTGGGCCTGGGCGACGATGCCCTCGCCAACCGGGGTAAGGCGCACGGCGCTCTTGCTGCGCTCGAAAATAAGCACACCCAGTTCATCTTCGAGTTTCTTGACCCCCACCGACAAGGTCGGCTGGCTGACATGGCAGCGCTCGGCGGCGTGGCCAAAGTGCTGCTCCTGGGCGAGGGTGACGATGTAGCGCAATTCTGTGAGAGTCATAACGTGCGTCCATGAAGTTGCGGGCCCAGCATAGCGGCTGCAATCGATAGACGCACGTTATCAAGGTTGCATCTGTATGTCAGAAACAGATATTCATCTTTTGTCCAGCGAGTAGACGAACGGCGCAACCACTTCCAGGCTGCCGTTGTTCAGCAGCTCCTTGGGCGGCGGCGGCAACGGCTGTGCCCGACGGATCATGTCCAGGGTGGCCCGGTCCAGCGCCGCGCTGCCTGAACCACCGGCCAGCTCGTACGACAGCACCTTGCCTTCGGCATCCACCACGAAGCGCAGGCGGTTCACGCCCTGCAGGCCACGGCGACGCGCGTCCTCGGGGTAGCGCTTGTACTTGGCCAGGTGGCGCAACAGGTCGCCTTGCCAGTTAGGCAATGCGTTGCTGTTGGACGGCATCTGCGGCTGGGCCACGGGGGCCTTGGGTGCAGAGTCCTTCGCGGGGGCAGTATCGACGACCTTCTCGGACGGTGGCGTTTCCTGCGGCGGTTCGGGCTTTTTCTCAGGCTTGGGCGGCTGGGGCTTTGGCTTGGGTTTGGGCTTTTCCTGCTTGGGAATCGCGATCGTCGGCTTCGGTGCCTCGGCCAGCTTGGGCAGCGGCAATTCCTCTACCGGGGTGGGCGGCGTCGGCGGCGTGATCACCTTGGGCGGTGGTGGCGGTGCCACTTCCGGCACGGGCGCCATTTCCACCATCATCGCCATGGGTGGCAACTCCGGTGGTGGCGCGGCATGCCAGTTCAGCGCCAGGGCGATGGCCAGGGCATGAACCCCCAGCACTACCGCCAGGCTACCGCCGTAACGCGTCAGCTTATGGCGCGTCGTGATCATTTCTTCCCTACCGTCTCAAGGCCTACCAGGCCAACCTTCAGGTAGCCGGCGCCGCGCAGGGCGTTCATCACGTCCATCAGGTCGCCGTAGTCGACACTCTTGTCGGCCTGGAAGAAGATCGTGGTGTCCTTCTTGCCCTTGGTCCTGGCGTCCAGTACCTGGCCCAGTTGGGCGCGGTCGATTTTGTCGTCGCCCAGGTAGATGCTCTGGTCAGCCTTGACGCTGAGGAACAGTGGCTTCTCCGGTCGCGGTGCCGGCTTCGCCGTGGAGGCGGGCAGGTCAACCTTGATGTCAACGGTGGCCAGGGGGGCTGCGACCATGAAGATGATCAGCAGCACCAGCATCACGTCAATGAAGGGCGTGACGTTGATTTCGTGGTTCTCGGCGAGGTCGTCGCCACCTTCGTTCAGGTGCAGACCCATGGATTAACCCACCTTCACCATGTGTGGCGAAGCGCTGCGCTCGCCTGGCTGGTGGTCCAGGTCACGGCTGACCAGCAGCAGTACCTGGGCGGAAGCGTCGGAAACCTGGGCCTTGTAGCCAGCGATGGAGCGGGCGAAGACGTTGTAGATCACCACGGCCGGGATAGCTGCGACCAGGCCCAAAGCGGTGGCCAGCAGGGCTTCGGCGATACCGGGGGCAACGACGGCGAGGTTGGTGGTCTGGGTCTTGGCGATGCCGATGAAGCTGTTCATGATGCCCCACACGGTACCGAACAGGCCGACGAACGGCGCGGTGGAACCAATGGTAGCCAGCACGCCGGTGCCGTTGCTCATGTTGCGGCCGCAGGCGGCCACCAGGCGCTCCAGGCGGAAGCTGACGCGCTCCTTGATGCCTTCTTTTTCACGGGCATTGGCCGACAGGTGCATCTCTTCCAGGGCATCGTGCACCAGCAGGTGGGCCAGGGTGCCGGATTTGCTGGCGGTTTCGCTGGCGGCGGCAAGCGTGGTGGCTTTCTTCAGCTGGGCGATCTCGCCACGCAGGCGGCGCTTGGCGCCCAGCAGCTCGAAGCCTTTGGCGATCCAGATGGTCCAGGTGATGACGGAGGCGATGGCCAGGCCGATCATCACGATCTTCACGATGATGTCAGCGTTCTGGAACATGCCCCACGGCGACAAGTCGTGGCCCAGGCCAAAGCCGGTTTCCACAACGGGTTCGGCAGCGTCGTCAGCGGCGGCTTGCGCGTCGGTGGCAGCTGGCAGGGCAGTGCTGTCCGCAGGCGCGGCAGGTGCCGGCGCTGCAACGGCGGCAGCCGGGGCGGCCTGGTGGGCCTGGGCAGCCGGTTCGTCGGCGAAGGCCGCTGGAGTCAGGGCCAGGCCGATCATCAGGGCGGCAATACCGCGCCAAGGGCGTGTACGAGATGGCGAAACGCTAGGGCGATTAGGAGTCATGCTGGCCGGACCTTAGAGGAGTAAGGAGTGGATGTCCTTCCAGGCCTCGAGAGCGGGCCGAGAACAAAATGGGCAGTTATTATTGCAAGTAATTCTTGTTAACAAAAGCGATACGCTGGATTTTTTTCCTGCAATTTGTCGCTATTGTGGTATCCAGAGCAGTGTGCAGCGTTGATTCAGGAGTAATGAAATGCCCGTGCCCAGCGTTTTGATCATTGGTTGTGGCGATGTCGGCGGCCGCCTGGCCAGGCAGTTGCTCGCGCTCAAATGGCAAGTCCACGGCATGCGTCGGCAGGTGGCCAGGCTGCCCGAGGGCGTGGTGCCGGTGGCTGGCGACCTGGCGCGTGAGCAATGCCCGCCGGGCTGGCCCCAGGGGCACATCGACTATGTGGTGTATTGCGTGGCGGCCAGCCAGCATGACGAGGCGGGGTACCAGGCGGCTTACGTCGATGGTCTTACCCGGGTGGTGGGCTGGCTGAAGGACAACCGGCAGTCGCCGCAACGGTTGGTGTTTGTGTCCAGCAGCAGCGTCTATGCGCAATCGGGTGGGCAATGGATTGATGAGCATTCGCCTACCGAACCTACGGCGTTCTCTGGCCGCCTGATGCTGGAAGCCGAGCAGGTGGCGCGTGTGAGTGGCTGGCCGGCGTCGATCGTGCGCCTGACCGGCATTTACGGGCCTGGCCGCGAGCGGTTGCTGGAGCAGGTGCGCCAGGGCTACCGAGTGGCCCACGAGCCGGCATTGTTCGGTAACCGCATCCACAGCGATGATGCGGCGGGGCTGCTGGCGTTTCTGCTGCAGCAGGATGCAAAGGGCGAACCAGTAGCCAGTTGCTACCTTGGCGTGGACGACAAGCCGGCGCCATTGGCCGAAGTGGTGGAGTGGTTGCGGGCGCGGTTGGGCGTGCAGGGCTGGGCGGAAGAGGCCAGCGTGCGCCGCAACGGCAACAAGCGCTGCAGCAATGCCCGGGCCCGGGCGTTGGGGTGGGTGCCGCGCTACCCCAGCTATCGCGAAGGGTACGAGGCCATCCTCTCCACCCCCCTGTAGCAGCGGCCGTCAGGCCGCGTCATGGGCACGGCGGTTAGGCTGGGCTACTGCGGGACGCCGCCTGCGGCGGCTGCTACGGGGAGACGGGTTATTGCTTCTTCAGCAACCAGCGGCGGGCGCCGGCCTTGAAGCTGGGCATCTCGTCAGGCTGGGCCTGGTTGACCACTTCGAAAATCTCCAGCTGCTTGCCGTCACGCTTGAAGATATACGGCGCGCCCTGCTTGTTCAGCTCGATCCACATGCTGTCGAAGTCGCCGGTCATGGTCGCGCAGTCGCCCGCCAGGCACAGCGCGTAGCGGTCGGCGTTGGGGAAGCCGGCCAGCTGGCCATTGGCCAGGAAGTGCACCACGCCGCCTTCGCCGGCACCTTCCACGATCTTCCATTCGCCGCCCATGTAGGCGGCATACAGCGCCTGCTCGAAGCTGCTGCCCAGGGGCGCGCCCGGGTCGGTGCTGGTCTTGGGCTTGACGAAGACCTGCTTGGGCCCCGATTGGCTGGCGGCCAGTAACAGCTCGTCATCGTCGGTGGTCAGTTGCAGCTGCTGGTGGCCTTGGAAATCGGCCTGCCATTTGCCTTTGCCCAACGGCTGCAGGTTGCCCTGTACGCGCTCGAAGCCGTTGCTGAAGCTGGCCTGGCCGGCCTTGCTGTTGAGTTGCCATTCCAGCACCGGCCCGTTGGCGCTCAGGGCATCGCGCAGGCCTTGGCCCTTGGCGGCGGTATCGATGGCTTTCTGGTTGATCCAGACCCCGCTGGGGTCGACATTGCTGTGACTGGCGCAGCCGCTCAAAAGCGCGGCCAGCAACGGCAGGACAAGCGCGTGGCGCATGTAGGGAATCCTTCCGGGGAGGGGAAAGGCGAAGCGCTTGGCGCCTCGCCGTACTCGGTTTACTCGACGACCAGGATGGCGTCCATTTCCACCTGTGCACCGCGTGGCAGTGCGGCCACGCCGATGGCGGCGCGGGCTGGGTAAGGCTGTTCGAAGTAACGGCCCATCACCTCGTTGACCTTGGCGAAGTGGCTCAGGTCGGTCAGGAAGATGTTCAGCTTGACGATGTCCTTGAACGAACCGCCGGCGGCTTCGGCCACGGCCTTCAGGTTTTCAAAGACCTGCACGGTCTGCGCTTCGAAGCCTTCCACCAGCTCCATGGTTTTCGGGTCCAGCGGGATCTGGCCGGACATGTAGACGGTGTTGCCCGCCTTGATGGCCTGGGAGTAGGTGCCGATGGCCGCCGGGGCCTTGTCGCTGGTGATAACAGTCTTGGTCATGGATGACTCCTTGGCAGAGGGTGATGGCAGCCTTACGCGCGCATCCGCGTGATGCGGATGACGCCGGTCAGCGCCCGCAGTTTCTTGATCACGCGAGCCAGGTGCACGCGGTCGTGCACGCTGACGACCAACTGGACCACGCTGATGCGACCATCGCGCTCATCCATGCTGATCTTCTCGATATTGCCATCGGCGGCGTTGACGCTGCTGGCCAGCAGGGCGATCAGGCCGCGCTGGTGTTCGAGCTCCACGCGCAGCTCGACATTGAATTCGCCCGTGACGTCCTTGGCCCAGGAAAGCTGGATGCACTTTTCCGGGTTGTGGCGGATTTCACTGATGTTGCGGCAGTTTTCCAGGTGCACGACCATGCCCTTGCCCGCGGACAGGTGGCCGACGATAGGGTCGCCCGGAATCGGCGTACAGCACTTGGCATAGCTGAGCACCAGGCCTTCGGTGCCGCGGATGGCCAGCGGGCCTTCCGGGCTGGGCAGTTGCTCGCCTTCGCTGGCCAACAGGCGGCGCGCCACCACGTAGGCCATGCGGTTGCCCAGGCCGATGTCTTCCAGCAGATCTTCGATCTGCTCCAGGCGGTATTCGGCCAGCATTGCGTGCACACGCTCAGCAGGAATGTTTTCCAGGGCACTGTCGAAGCCGTTGAGCACCTTGTTCAGCAGGCGTTCGCCCAGGCTGATGGACTCGGAGCGGCGTTGCAGCTTCAGCGCGTGGCGAATGTGCGTGCGTGCCTTGCCGGTGACCACGAAATTGAGCCAGGCGGGGTTCGGCCGCGCGCCCGGCGCGCTGACGATTTCCACCGTGGAGCCGCTTTGCAGCGGTTCGGACAGCGGCGCCAGCCGGCGATTGATGCGGCAGGCGATGCAGCTGTTGCCCACGTCGGTGTGCACCGCGTAGGCAAAGTCGACCGCCGTGGAGCCTTTGGGCAGCTCCATGATGCGGCCCTTGGGCGTGAACACGTAGACCTCGTCCGGGAACAGGTCGATCTTCACGCTTTCGATGAATTCCAGGGAGTTGCCGGCACGTTGCTGCATTTCCAGCACGCCCTTCACCCACTGGCGAGCCCGGGCATGGGTGCCCTTCGGCTGCTCGTCGTCGCTGGACTTGTACAGCCAATGGGCGGCAATGCCGTTGTTGGCCATCTCTTCCATTTCACGGGTGCGGATCTGGATCTCGATGGGCACGCCGTGCATGCCGAACAGCGTGGTGTGCAGCGACTGGTAGCCGTTGGCCTTGGGGATCGCGATGTAATCCTTGAAGCGCCCAGGCAGGGGCTTGTACAGATTGTGCACGGCACCGAGCACGCGGTAGCAGGTGTCTACCTTGTCCACCACGATGCGGAAGGCGTACACGTCCATGATCTCGTTGAAGGCCCGGCGCTTGCCGCGCATCTTCTTGTAGATGCCATAGATATGCTTCTGGCGGCCGCTGACATCGCCCTCGATACCGTCCACGGCCAGGCAATGGCTCAGGGACTGCTCGATTTTCTGGACGATTTCCTTGCGGTTGCCGCGGGCGCGCTTCACCGCCTGGTAGATGCGCGCAGAGCGCATCGGGTACATGGCCTTGAAGCCCAGGTCCTCGAATTCCACGCGCACGTTGTGCATGCCCAGGCGGTTGGCGATGGGGGCGTAGATTTCCAGGGTTTCCTTGGCGATGCGCCGGCGTTTTTCACCGGACAGCACTTCCAGGGTGCGCATGTTGTGCAGGCGGTCAGCCAGCTTGACCAAAATCACGCGAATGTCGCGTGCCATGGCCATGGCCATTTTCTGGAAGTTTTCGGCTTGGGCCTCAGCCTTGGTCTCGAAGTTCATCTGGGTCAGCTTGCTGACCCCATCCACCAGTTCTGCCACGGTCTCGCCAAACTGCGAGCTGAGGGCTTCCTTGGCGATGCCGGTGTCTTCGATCACGTCATGCAGCATGGCCGCCATCAGGCTCTGATGGTCCATGTGCATGTCGGCAAGAATATTTGCCACCGCCAGCGGATGCGTGACGTAAGGCTCGCCGCTGCGGCGGCGCTGGCCGTCGTGGGCTTGTTCGGCGTAGAAGTACGCCCGGCGGACCAGGTTGACCTGGTCGGCGCCGAGGTAGGTCGATAAGCGATCGGCGAGGGCGTCTATACTCGGCATGATGACTCCTGCCGTAGGCTATTTTCCCGCGCCGTGCTACGTCGACCAGGCATAGGCTTAGACGGCCTCGTTGGACTCGTCCTCGAACGCTGCGAACAGCGGCTCGTCTTCGACGATTTCGGCGTTGGCGATGAACTCGTAGCTCATCAGGCCTTCGGCGATTTCACGCAGGGCCACAACGGTAGGCTTGTCGTTTTCCCACTGAACCAGGGGCTCTTTGCCGCCGGTGGCCAGTTGACGGGCACGCTTGGTAGAGAGCATGACCAGCTCAAAGCGGTTTTCCACGTGTTCTAGACAGTCTTCAACGGTTACGCGGGCCATGGTCTTCCTCGTAGCAAATGCAGTATGCGCGCAGCCCGGATGGGCGAGCGGACTCGATAGTTTAAAAAATCACCAGCGTTTAGGGAAGCGCTGATTTTCAAACAGCTTGTCCGGGCGCTGCGTAGACACCTCAACGGTAACCCATCGCAGCGCGGAAAGCTTCATTTAAGCCAGTAATTGGCTCAATAGATCGGTGAAGCGACCCTGTTGCTGTGCCTGCTGCAGGGTGTTGGCGCGGAAAATCGCCTTCAGGTCATCCAGCGCGGTGGCGAAATCGTCGTTGATCACCAGGTAGTCGTACTCGACGTAGTGGCTCATCTCGCTGACGGCTTCGCGCATGCGCCCGTCGATGATTTCGTCGCTGTCCTGGCCGCGGTTGGTCAGGCGCTGGCGCAAGGCCTGCTGGGTGGGAGGCAGGATGAAGATGGAGCGGGCCGCCGGCATCAGCTTGCGGACCTGCTGGGCGCCCTGCCAGTCGATTTCCAGGATCAGGTCGTGGCCTTCGTCCAGGGTCTGCTGCAGGGTGCTCTGCGAGGTGCCGTAGAGGTTGCCGAACACTTCGGCCTGCTCCAGGAAGTCGCCATGCTCGATCATGCCGACGAACTCGGCGCGGTCGACGAAGTGGTAGTTCACGCCATTCACTTCACCCGGGCGCATGGCGCGGGTGGTGTGCGAGACCGATACACGGATGTTCGGCTGCGCGTTGATCAGCGCGTTGACCAGGCTGGTCTTGCCCGCGCCCGAAGGGGCGGAAACGATGTACAGGGTGCCGGTGCTGTGGTTCATTCTGCGGTTGCCTTACTCAATATTCTGCACTTGTTCACGCATCTGCTCGATCAACACCTTGAGGTTGACCGCAGCCTGGGTGCTGCGCGGGTCGAAGGCCTTGGAGCCCAGTGTGTTCGCTTCGCGGTTGAGTTCCTGCATCAGGAAATCCAGGCGCCGGCCTGCCGCGCCGCCGGCCTTGAGCACGCGCCGCACCTCGGTGACGTGGGTGCTGAGGCGGTCCAGTTCTTCGGCGACATCGCTTTTTTGCGCCAGCAGCACCATTTCCTGCTCCAGGCGCTGCGGGTCGAGTTCGGCCTGCATGTCGGCGAAGCGGTCGAGGATCTTCTGGCGCTGCACGGCCAGCATGTGCGGCACCTGGCTGCGCAGGGTCTTCACCTCGCCCGCCATGGCGTCGAGGCGGTCGTTGATCAGCTTGGCCAGTTCCGCGCCTTCACGGTCGCGGCCGGCCTTGAGTTCCTTGAGCGCTTCGTTGAACAGCTCGATGGCTTCCTGGTTCAACGCCTGCGGGTCGGCGGCGTCGGCCACCAGCACGCCGGGCCAGCCCAGCACTTCCAGCGGGTTCAGTGCGGCGGGCTGCTTGATCAGGCTGGCGACGGTCTCGGCGGCGGCCACCAGCTGCGCGGCGCGTTCGCGGTCTACCTGCAGCGGCTTGCCGGTGCTGACCTCGCAGAAACGCAGGGTGCATTCCACCTTGCCGCGTGAAATGCCCTGGCGCAGTGCTTCGCGCACGGCGATTTCCAGGTCGCGGAAAGCTTCAGGCAGGCGCAGGTGCGGTTCCAGGTAGCGGTGGTTGACCGAGCGCAATTCCCAGCTGAGGGTTCCCTGGGTGCCCGCCCGTTCGACGCGGGCGAAGGCGGTCATGCTGTGCACCATGGGAGTACCTCGCAGAAAGGGGATGAAAGCCTGACGGCTGCAAAGGCGCAGGATTGTAGCGCACCGGTGCGCTGGCGCCCAAACCATTGCTGTTACAGCATGTCGACCGTCCGGCTGAAAATTCTATCCCCATGCGGGCCCGCCATCGTGTTGCAACTCAAGTCGGGCATTAAATGACCACAGGTCTTATAATGCTCGGCAGTTTTCGTTCCTCAGTACAGGTATCCCAGATGAAACGTCCAAGTGGTCGCGCTGCCGATCAGCTCCGCTCGATCCGCATCACCCGCAACTACACCAAGCACGCCGAAGGGTCTGTACTGGTCGAGTTCGGTGACACCAAGGTTATCTGCACGGTCAGCGTCGAGAATGGCGTGCCGCGCTTCCTGAAGGGCCAGGGCCAGGGTTGGTTGACCGCCGAATACGGCATGCTGCCGCGTGCCACCGGCGAGCGTAACCAGCGTGAAGCCAGCAAGGGCAAGCAGGGCGGCCGTACCCTGGAAATCCAGCGCCTGATCGGCCGTTCGCTGCGCGCAGCCCTGGACATGTCCAAGCTGGGCGACGTTACCCTGTACGTCGACTGCGACGTGATCCAGGCTGACGGCGGTACCCGCACCGCGTCCATCACCGGCGCCATGGTGGCCCTGGTAGACGCGCTGAAAGTGATCAAGAAACGTGGCGGCCTGAAAGGCGGCGACCCGCTCAAGCACATGATCTCCGCCGTGTCGGTGGGCATGTACCAGGGCGAGCCGGTGCTGGACCTGGACTACCTGGAAGACTCGGCTGCCGAGACCGACCTGAACGTGGTGATGACCAGCGCTGGCGGTTTCATCGAAGTGCAGGGCACCGCCGAAGGCGCGCCGTTCCAGCCTGCCGAGCTGAACGCCATGCTGGCGTTGGCGCAGAAGGGCATGGTCGAGCTGTTCGAACTGCAGAAAGCCGCGTTGGCCGATTAAATAGCCTGTGGGAGCTGGCTTGCCAGCGAGCTTTTCGAGGTCAAAAGCTCGCTGGCAAGCCCGCTCCCACAAAAGCCGCGCCCCAAAAAGGCGA
>NZ_JBWCAM010000009.1:116129-196003 GCF_056175065.1 Pseudomonas sp. JC1203 | reverse complement strand
CTGGGGGGGGGGGGGGGCTGGCCCCCGGTCTCCGCCCCCCCCACCCCCCCCCCCCCCCCCCCCGCTCCCACAAAAGCCGCGCACAAAAAAGCCGACCCAAGGGTCGGCTTTTTTGCGCCTCGACCTTTTAGATGGTCAAGGTCCAGTCATAGTCCACGATGAACGGGGCATGCTGGGAGAAGCGCGGCTGGCGTGGCAGGCGAGCGCTGCGCACGAAGCGCCGCAGGCCTGGGGTCAGCAGCTGATAGTCGAAGCGCCAGCCCAGGTTGAGCATCTCGGCCTGTTCGTTATCGGGCCACCAGCTGTACTGGTCGCCTTCGCGGCTGACTTCGCGCAGGGCATCGACATAACCCATGTTGCCGACAATCTCGTCCATCCAGGCACGCTCTGGCGCCAGGAAGCCTGGGGATTGCTGGCTGTCGCGCCAGTTCTTGATGTCCAGCTTCTGCTGCGCCACATACAGCGAGCCGCAGTAAATGTATTCGCGGCGCTTGCGGCGCTGCTTGTCCAGGTACTTGCCGAAGTCGTCCATCAACTTGAACTTCTGGTTCAAGTCTTCATCGCCATTCTGGCCCGAAGGCAACAACAGGGTGGCGATGCTCAATTTGTCGAAGTCTGCTTGCAGGTAGCGCCCGTAGCGGTCGGCTGTCTCGAAGCCGAGGCCGCTGATTACCGCCTTGGGTTGCAACCGCGAGTAAAGTGCCACGCCACCTTGGGTGGGCACTTCGGCATCGCAGGCATAAAGGAAGTAGCCATCCAGTTGGAAGGCTGGATCGTCCAGTTCAAAGGCGGAGGCACGAGTATCCTGCAGGCAGATGACGTCGGCATTCTGTGCCTGCAGCCAACTGAGCAAACCACGCTCGACTGCGGCATGAATACCATTAACGTTCACACTGATGATCCGCATAAATGGCCCCAAAAATCTCGTGCGTGTATGATACCCGAGCTCAACTCAATTAGCTAAAGCCGTGGTATTCGGGACTTTTTATGCACGCCTATCAACGCGACTTCATTCGTTTTGCCATCGATCGCGGGGTACTGCGTTTCGGTGAGTTCACCCTGAAATCCGGGCGCACCAGTCCTTATTTCTTCAATGCCGGCCTGTTCAACAGCGGTTCGGCCCTGGCCCAACTGGGTAAATACTACGCAGCGGCCGTGGTTGAAAGCGGTATTTCCTTCGACGTGCTGTTTGGCCCCGCCTACAAGGGTATCCCGCTGGCGGCTGCCACCGCGGTACAACTGGCCGAACACCACGGCATCGATATTCCGTGGTGCTTCAACCGCAAGGAAGCCAAGGATCACGGCGAAGGCGGCAGCCTGGTGGGTTCGCCCCTGGCCGGCGACATCCTGATCATCGACGACGTGATCACCGCCGGTACTGCCATTCGCGAAGTGATGCAGATCATCAGCGCGCAGAACGCCAAGGCCGCCGGGGTGCTGATTGCCCTGAACCGCCAGGAGCGTGGCAATGGCGAGCTGTCGGCCATCCAGGAAGTGGAACGTGACTTCGGTATTCCGGTAGTCAGCATCGTTTCCCTGGACCAGGTACTGGAATTCCTGGCCGACGACGCCGAGCTCAAGCAGCACCTGCCGGCCGTGCAGGCCTACCGCGCCCAGTACGGTATCTGACTGGGTGACTGCCGTGCGAGGTTTCGCCACGTTCTGCCTGCTGGCGGCGCTGGCAGCCTCGCCCGCGTGGGCTGCCGACGGCCCGCCAGTGGTCTTTTATCGCTATGTGGACAGCCACGGCGTGACCGTGCTGGACCGCCAGGGCGTGCCGCCCGAATACGTCGCCAAGGGCTACGAAGTGCTCAATGCCCAGGGTCGCGTGGTGCAGACTGTGCCGCCCGCGCCCAGCGCCGACGAGCTGCGCCAGCAGCAGGCGGCCAGCGCACAGGCGGCGGCGGACAACCAGCTGCTGCATCTCTACCCAAGCCTCAATGAACTCGACCGTGCCCGCGCGCAGCGCCTGGCCGAGGTGGACGGCATGGTGGCGATCGCCAACGGCAACCTCGACACCATGCAAGGCCAGCAGAACAGCCTGCAGGCGCAGGCGGCGGAGCTGGAGCGCAATGGGCGTCAGGTGCCGCAGGAGCTGCTTGAGCAGATCAAGGGTATTCAGGCGCAACGTGCGGATGTGAAGGCGCGAATCGTCAACTACCAGGCCACGCGGCAGCAGGTTGACCAGCAGTTTGCCCGGGACCGGGCGCGGTTGGCGAAGTTGTTGGGGAATTGAGGCGGCGTCTGGGCGCGGCGCGGTACTTATGGAAGTACGCGGCGCCCCCGGACGCGGCCTGACGGCCGCTGCTACGGGTGGCTATCAGTGACGCTTGCGGTTGCTGATCATGGTGCCCATGCCGATATCGGTGAAGATCTCCAGCAGGGTGGCGTTGGGCACGCGGCCGTCGATGATGTGCGAGCTGGTCACGCCGCCCTGCACCGCTTCCAGCGCGCAACGGATCTTGGGCAGCATGCCGCCGTAGATGGTGCCGTCGGCGATCAGCGCGTTCACCTGTTCGGTGTTCAGGCCGGTCAGCACGTTGCCCTGCTTGTCCATCAGGCCGGCGATGTTGGTCAGCAGCATCAGCTTCTCGGCTTTCAGCGCTTCGGCAACCTTGCCGGCCACCAGGTCGGCGTTGATGTTGTATGACTCGCCGTCCGGGCCCACGCCAATTGGCGCGATGACCGGAATGAAGTCGCCCTTCACCAGCATGTTCAGCAGGTCGGTGTTCACCCCTACCACTTCGCCAACGTGGCCGATGTCGATGATTTCCGGCTTGGTCATTTCCGGCGTCTGGCGGGTAACCTGCAGCTTTTTCGCGCGGATCAGCTCCGCGTCCTTGCCGGTCAGGCCGATGGCGCTGCCGCCGTGGCGGTTGATCAGGTTGACGATGTCCTTGTTCACCTGGCCACCCAGGACCATTTCCACCACGTCCATGGTCTGGGCGTCAGTGACGCGCATGCCGTCGATGAACTCGCTCTTGATCGACAGGCGATTGAGCAGGTCACCGATCTGCGGGCCACCGCCGTGCACCACCACCGGGTTGATGCCGACAGCCTTCATCAGCACGATGTCGCGGGCAAAGCCGGTCTTGAGCTCTTCGCTCTCCATGGCGTTGCCGCCGTACTTGATCACCAGCGTCTTGCCGACGAAGCGGCGAATGTAGGGCAGCGCTTCGGACAATACCTTGGCGACGTTGGTGGCGGCATCACGTTCGAGGGTCATGCAGGGCTCCAGTGAAACAATCAGAACGGTAATTGGAGATCAGGGGCGATTTTTTTCAGCTCTGCGCGGAAAACGTCCTGGATGCGTTCAAGTTCCGCCTGGTCGTCGGCCTCGAAACGCAGCACCAGCACAGGTGTGGTATTGGAGGCGCGTACCAGCCCCCAGCCCTTGGGATAGTCCACCCGCACACCGTCGATGGTGGTCAGGTTGGCGTCGCCCCAGTGTGCGTCGCGTTGCAGAGCATCAATGATGCTGAATTTACCCTCGTCGGTCACATGTATATTGAGTTCGGGGGTAGAAATATCGTTCGGGAAGGCCGCAAACAGCTCTTCGGCGCTGTCTTTGCCCTGGCTGAGGATCTCCAGCAGCCGTGCGGCGCTGTAGATGCCGTCGTCGAAACCGTACCAGCGCTCCTTGAAGAAGATGTGGCCGCTCATCTCGCCGGCCAGCAGGGCGCCGGTGAGCTTCATGTGCTTCTTGATCAGCGAATGGCCGGTTTTCCACATCACCGGGCGGCCGCCGTAGCCGCTGATAAGCGGGCTCAGGCGGCGCGTGCACTTGACGTCGAAGATGACGTCGGCGCCCGGGTTGCGGGCCACCACGTCCCTGGCGAACAGCATCAGCAGGCGGTCGGGGTACACCACGGTGCCAGTGTTGGTCACCACGCCCACCCGGTCGCCGTCGCCGTCGAAGGCCAGGCCCAGGTCGGCGCCGGTCTCGCGCACCTTGGCGATCAGGTCCTGCAGGTTCTCAAGCTTGCCCGGGTCGGGGTGATGGTTGGGGAAGTTGCCGTCCACCTCGCAGAACAGCGGGATGACCTCGCAGCCCAGCGCTTCGATGAGTTGCGGGGCGATGACGCCGGCGGCGCCGTTGCCGCAGTCCACCACCACCTTCAGCCGGCGGGCCAGGACGATGTCATCGCGAATGCGCTGTACGTAGCTGTCGAGGATGTCGACCTGCTCGACGCTGCCCTGGCCGCTGGCCAGGTCGTTGTCTTTCAGGCGCTGGTGCAGCGCTTCGATCTGCTCGTTGGCGAGGGTGTCGCCGGCGATGACGATCTTGAAACCGTTGTAGTCCCGCGGGTTGTGGCTGCCGGTGAGCATCACGCCCGACCTGCCAGCCAGCACGTTGGCGGCGAAATACAGCGCCGGGGTCGGCACCAGGCCGACGTCGGTGACGTGGCAGCCGCAGTCGGCGATGCCCTGGATCAGTTGCTGCACCAGCACCGGGCCGGACAACCGGCCATCGCGGCCCACGGCCACGTTGGGTTCGCCCTGGGCCAGGCTCTGCGAGCCGATGGCGCGGCCGATCCAGTAGGCGGCTTCGGCGGTCAGGGTGTCGCCGAACACGCCGCGGATGTCGTAGGCACGGAAAATACTGTCGGGAAGCCTTGGGGCGACGTGCGCTTGGCCATTCATTGCGTTGCGGGGCTCCATACTCATGTGGGCCTGCTCGAGTGCGGGAAGGTCGAGGTCGAGCAGGTCATTGTCCAGGGGCAGCGGCTGGCCAGGCGCCAGGGCCTCAAGCACGGGCTTGATGGCAGTGTGTGGCGTGTCGTGGCGGTTGCCCTGCAGCGACAGCCTGGCGAGGCTTGCAGCCACCACGTTGAGCTCTGGCAGGCTCAAGCTGAAGGCTTTGACGGCTTTTCCGCCCGAGAGTTCTTGGATCAGCTGGGTCAATTGCCGGGCATCACCGGCCAGCTGCTCGCGCAGGCGCCGGGCCAGCATGCCCAGGGCCAGCCAAGCGCCGCCGATGGCGACCAGTAGCGCCAGCGGCCAGAACAGCAGGCTGCGCCACTGCAGCGGGGGCTTGAACAGGGTGCCGGGGGTGAATACCAGGGTCCAGTTGCCGACCGTAACGGGGTAATGGTCGTCCAGCACCGCCGTACCGGTCTTGAACAGTGTCTGTTCAGGGCCCTGGTCGAAATGCTGCTGCAAGGCCACCTCGCCGAAATCGGCAGGCAGGGCGCCGAAGGCAGCGGTGAGGGCGCGCAGGTCGAAACTCAGCAGCAGGGTGCCCAGCACGTTAGCGCCGCTGGCGTCATGGATGGGCGCCAGGCTGTAGACCAGCCAGCGCTCGCCAACCTTTTGCGCCTGCAAAAGCGGGCGGGCGCCGGCCTCCACCTGACGAATCAGGTCCAGGCTGACGAAGTTGACCGGCGAAGGCCGGTTGCTGTCCAGCGTCGCCTGGCCCTTGCCGACTGCGTAGGCGTCGACCAGGCCGGGCAGGTAGTTCAGCGCGCCCAGCAAGGCGCCGGGCTGGGCCGGGGCCTGGGCTGCGTGCAGCACGTCCTGCTGGTGGGTGGCGGCATCGGTTTGCGCGGCCAGAATGGCGGTCTGCTTCTGCAGCTCCAGCGCCTGGTTGGCGCTGGCCACCTGGGCCATCGACCGGTACAGCGCGGACGGCGCCGGGCTGGGTAGCCCCAGGCCCACCAGCACGGTCGCCACGGCCAGCCCCATCACCGCCACCCACAGGGCGCTGCGGATTTGTGGCGCACTGGTGTCAGTGGCGCGGACCTGGCCGCCAGCTGTGAAATCGTTCACTGCGCATCTCCCTTTGACGCTCGGCTAGCCGGCCGCGCTTTCGCTGTTACAACAGCGTAGTCAATGGCTGCCCGAGTGGCCGAACCCCCCAGCGCCGCGCTGGGTTTCGTCGAATGTATCGACCAGTTCGAAATGAGCTTGAACCACAGGCACCAGCACCAGCTGTGCGATGCGCTCGCCGATGGCGATGTTGAAAGCGGTTTGGCCGCGGTTCCAGCACGACACCATCAGTTCGCCCTGGTAGTCGGAGTCGATCAGGCCAACCAGGTTGCCCAGCACGATGCCGTGTTTGTGGCCCAGGCCCGAGCGCGGCAGGATCATGGCAGCAAGGCCAGGGTCGCCGATGTAGATGGACAGGCCGGTGGGAATCAACAGGGTCTGGCCCGGCTCAAGGACGGTGTCTTCCTTGAGCATGGCGCGCAGGTCCAGGCCGGCGGAGCCGGGGGTGGCGTACTGCGGCAGGGGGAATTCGCTGCCGATGCGTGGGTCGAGAATCTTGGCTTGCAAAGCGTGCATGGTTAAACCTGGTCGAGCCGTTGGGCGATGAAGGAAACGATCTGGCGGGCAATCTTGCCCTTGCTGGTCTGGCTGAACACCGTGGTGTTGAGCCCGCGGTCAATCAGGCTGACCGCGTTTTCCTCGCTGTTGAAGCCGATGCTGGGGTTGGCCACGTCATTGGCAACAATCAGGTCGAGGTTCTTGTCTTTGAGTTTGCGCGCGGCGTAATCGAGCAGGTGTTCGGTCTCGGCGGCGAAACCGACGCTGAAGGGGCGGTCGGGACGCGTGGCGATAGTGGCCAGGATGTCCGGGTTGCGCACCATTTGCAGGAGAAGACCGTCACCGTTTGTAGGGTCTTTCTTCAGTTTCTGTGCGGCAACCACCTCCGGGCGATAATCCGCCACCGCCGCCGAGGCGATGAACACGTCGCAGGGGATAGCGGCTTCGCACGCGGCCAGCATGTCGCGGGCGCTGACCACGTCGATGCGGTTGACCCGGTCTGGCGTGGGCAGGTGCACCGGGCCGCTGATCAGCGTCACCCGGGCGCCGGCTTCCACTGCCGCCTCGGCCAGGGCGAAGCCCATTTTGCCGGAGCTGTGGTTGGTGATGTAGCGCACCGGGTCGATGTTTTCCTGGGTGGGGCCAGCGGTGATCACCACGTGCTTGCCGGTCAGTACCTGGCGCTGGAAGCAGTCGGCGGCGCACTGGGCAAGCTCGGTGGCCTCCAGCATGCGGCCCAGGCCGATGTCGCCACAGGCCTGGCTGCCCGCTGCGGGGCCGAACACTTTCATGTCGCGGCTTTGCAGCAGCTGCAGGTTGGCCTGGGTGGCCGGGTCACGCCACATCGCCTGGTTCATGGCCGGGGCCAGGGCCACGGTGGCGTCGGTGGCCAGCACCAGGGTGGTCAGCAGGTCGTTGGCCAGGCCCTGGGCCAGGCGCGCGATCAGGTCGGCGGTGGCCGGAGCTACCAGCACCAGGTCGGCCCATTTGGCCAGCTCGATGTGGCCCATCGCCGCTTCGGCGGCCGGGTCCAGCAAATCCAGGTGCACGGGGTGGCCGGACAGCGCTTGCATGGTCAGCGGGGTGATGAACTCGGCGCCGCCGCGGGTCATGACCACGCGCACTTCGGCGCCCTGGTCCAGAAGCCTGCGAACCAGCTCGGCGCTCTTGTAGGCGGCGATGCCGCCGCCTACGCCCAGAACGATGCGTTTTCGATACAGCCGCTGCATAGGCCTGCCTTCAGATCCAGTGATTACGCTCGGTGATGGCACCTCCCCGGGCCGGCTCACCGTGCAAAAAAGATGGGCTAAGATAGCACAGCGCCAAGCAGGGAGCAGCGCGCACAAAGGCAAGGAGATGCCATGAGTATTCGAGATTGGCCCGCGGCAGAACGCCCGCGGGAAAAGTTGCTGAAGCACGGGGCCGCAGCCCTTTCCGATGCCGAACTGCTGGCGATATTCCTGCGTACGGGGGTGGCGGGTAAAAGTGCGGTGGACCTGGCGCGGGCGCTGCTGGAAGGCTTCGGCAGCCTGCGCGCCCTGCTGGAGGCCGACCAGCCCACGTTCAGCGGCCAGCCGGGGCTGGGCCCGGCCAAGTTCGCCCAGCTGCAGGCGGTGCTGGAAATGTCCCGCCGCCACCTGGCCGAACGCCTCACCCGCGATCCGGCGCTGGAAAGCCCGCGCGCCGTGCGCGATTACCTCAAGGCCATGTTGCGCCACGAACCCCATGAGGTGTTCGGCTGCCTGTTCCTGGACACCAAGCACCGGGTGCTGGGGTTCGAGGTGCTGTTCCGGGGTTCCATCGACGGCGCCGCGGTATACCCCCGGCAAGTGGTCAAGCGCGCCCTGGCGCACAACGCGGCCGCGTTGATTCTGTGCCACAACCACCCCTCCGGCAACCCGGAACCCAGCCAGGCCGACCGCGTGCTGACTCAGCGCCTGAAAGAGGCGCTGGGCCTTGTGGAGGTGCGGGTGCTGGACCACTTCATCATCGGCGAGGGCGAGCCGTTGTCGATGGTGGAGTATGGTTGGCTGTGAGTCGCAGGCGCGGCCTATTGCCCTTACCAGTCTTCGGGGCGCTCGGCGTGTTGGTGCAGCAGGCGATAAATCAGGAGCGCCTGGCCCTTCACGCTGTACACGGCACGGTAAGGGTACTTGGCCAGGATGAGTTCGCGGCAATCAGGGATATCGGAAGCCTTGCCGATGTGGGGGAACGCTTCGAGGGTAGCGAGGGAATCGAGCACGCTGAAGACAATGAGTTCGGCTGTATCGTTGCCGATCAGTGGCGCGTAATGCTCATACACGCCCTCAAGGTCACTTTCCGCTTTGCTGGTTAATACGACTTTCGGCACGGGCTACCCACTTGGCCTTCACGGCATCCAATTCGGTCAGGTTGCCTGCCTCGGCATCTGCGATGCCTTCAGCCACGGCACGGAAGTGCCATGACTCGGCTTCCACATAGCGAGCCAGCGCGCGTTTGAGATGGTATTGGCGGTCCCGATCAGTTGCTTCGGCCAGTTGGTCGAGCTGATCGATCAGTTCCGATTCCACGCGAAAGGACAGGACAGGTGAGGCCATGTTAGCACTCCGAATTTGGTGCGTATACGTTGTCTACAGCTGTCGACGGTAGATCTTGCGGCATGTTATGTCAACGTTTACCAATCATTTCTGCCATGGCCGCATGCAAGGCACGTTTGCAGTGCAAGCGGGCAGGGCCGCGATGCGGCCCTGTTGTGCTGCAATCACCTCAAACGCATCAAGGGCTTACCGTCACCTTGGCAAAGTCCTGGCGGCCGAACGGGCTGACCTCGTAGCCTTTCACGCCATTGCGCGCCAGCACGGCGGCCGTGGGGTGCGCCAGTGGCACCCACAGCGCCTGCTCCTGGATCTGCTGCTGCGCCTGCAAATACAGGCGGCTGCGCACGCCCTGGTCGCCGGTGGTCTTGCCGGCGGTGATCAGCTTGTCCAGGGACGGGTCGCAATAACGTGCGAAGTTGGTGCCCGACTGCACCGCTGCGCAGGAAAATTGCGGGGTCAGGAAGTTGTCCGGATCGCCGTTGTCGCCGGCCCAGCCCATGAACAGCAGGTCGTGCTCCCCAGCCTTGGCACGGCGTATCAGTTCGCCCCACTCGATCACGCGAATGTCGGCCTTGATGCCCACCTTGCCCAGGTCGGCCTGAAGCATTTGCGCGCCCAGGCTAGGGTTGGGGTTGAGCAGGCTGCCCGAAGGGCGGGTCCAGATGGTGGTGCTGAAACCGTCCGCAAGGCCTGCCTTGGCCAGCAGGTCGCGGGCCTTGGCCGGGTCATAGCTGTAGCCGGGCAGGTCCTTGGCGTAGCTCCAGGTGTTGGGCGGATAAGGGCCATTGGCGGCCACGGCGGAGTCTTCGAACACTGCCTTGAGGTAGTTGGCCTTGTCGAAGGCCAGGTTGATGGCCTGGCGCACCTGGGGCTTGTCCAGCGGCGGGTGCTGGCTGTTGATGGCCACGAACGCGGTCATGAAGGCCGGCGTCTTGATGACCTGCAGGGCGCTGTCGCTGCTGGCGGCGGCGATGTCCAGCGGCTTGGGCGACAGGGCAATCTGGCACTCGTTGCGCTTGAGTTTCTGCAGGCGCACGGTGGGGTCGCCGGTGATGGCGAAGATCAGCGGGTCGACTGCCGGCTTGCCACGGAAGTAGGTGGGGTTGGCGCGGTAGCGCACCACGGCGTCTTTCTGGAAGCGGCCGAAGATGAAGGGGCCGGTGCCGATGGGCTGGCTATTGAACTTGTCCTGGGTGTTGGCGCGCAGCAGCTGATCGGCGTATTCCGACGAGTAGATGGACGCGAAGCCCATGGTTAGCGTGGCCAGGAAAGTGGAGTCGGGGTGGTTGAGGGTAAAGCGCACGGTCAACGGGTCCACTGCGTCGACCTTCTTGATCAGGTCAGGCAGTTGCATCGACTGGGCGTGCGGGAAGCCGCTCTGGGCCACCTTGTGCCACGGGTTGCCGGCGTCGAGCATGCGCTGGAAGCTGAACACCACGTCTTCGGCGCTGAGGTCGCGGGTGGGGTTGAAGTATTCGGTCTTGTGGAACTTCACCCCGGGGTGCAGCTTGAATTCGTAGGTCAGCCCGTCGGTGGACAGGGTCCAGCTGTCGGCCAGGCTGGGAACGACCTTGCCCTGGGCGGTATCGTAGTCCACCAGGCGGTTCATCAGCACGTCGGCCGAGGCGTTGGTGGTGGTCAGGGAGTTGTACTGCACCACGTCGAAGCCTTCGGGGCTGGCTTCGGTGCACACGGTCAGCGGGGCCGCCTGGGCCAGTAGCGGGCTGAAAAGGGGAGCGAGCAGCAGCGGCAAAGTCGCTAGGCGCATGGTGGAATCCTTGGCTGATTGATGACCCATCTGCCAGTGCAGTCTGGAGAAAGTCCCTACCCTAGAGATGTCTGGCGCCGTTGACTATCCAAATTTTCGTTGATGGCGCGACGAGCGGTTCACGGCCAACGCGCCCCGTAACGGCGGCCTTTGCGCTCCGGCGAGGGCTTGGGCGGGGAATTGAAAGTGTGCTCGGAGTTGTTGTACGCAGGTCTTTCTGGTATAAAGCAGCGCTCTTTTCTAGGGGCCCGGATCCTTCGCCTACGGGCGAGGCTGGTAAGACCCCTGAAGAAACGCGGCGCCTAGCGCCAAGACTGAGAGATAAGCGGCCAACCCATGCCGGGTTGGGCATGTGGTTTTAGAGGGCTGAGGCATGTCGAGAGTATGTCAAGTTACCGGTAAGGGTCCGGTGACTGGGAATAACATTTCCCACGCAAACAACAAAACCCGTCGTCGTTTCCTGCCGAACCTGCAGCATCACCGCTTCTGGGTCGAGTCCGAGAAGCGTTTCGTGCGTCTGCGCGTATCCGCCAAAGGCATGCGTATCATCGACAAGCGTGGCATTGATGTCGTGCTGGCCGAAATCCGCGCTGCTGGCGCCAAGGTCTAAGGGAGCAAAATCATGCGTGAATTGATTCGTTTGATTTCGAGTGCCGGTACTGGTCATTTCTACACTACCGACAAGAACAAGCGTACTACCCCGGACAAAATCGAGATCAAGAAATATGATCCGGTTGTTCGCAAGCACGTGATGTACAAAGAAGGCAAAATCAAGTAATTGATTTTCGCCCGAAAAAAAAGGCCCGCATCTCACGATGCGGGCCTTTTTTTTGCTCAGGCTTTTTGCTCGAACATCACGTAGATCTTGCGGCACGGCTCCAGCACCTCCCAGGTGCCGCGGAAGCCTGCCGGAATCACGAAACGGTCGCCCGCCCGCAGGGTCTTGGCGTTGCCGTCCAGGTCGCGCAGCACCGACACGCCCTGCACGATCTCGCAGTATTCATGCTCGGTATAGTTGACGGTCCACTGGCCCACCTCGCCTTCCCACACGCCCGCGCCAAATTGCTCGCAGGGGCTTGAGTAATGGTGGTGAACCTTTTGCGCGGGGTCGCCCTTGAGAATCTTTTCCGCAGCGGGGCGGTAGTGATCGGCTGGCGTGGTGGCCAGGGCAAAGTCGACGATGGTTTCGATGCTCATGGGCGAATCCTCCTCAGTTGTCCAATAAAACAAACATGACACGGCTTTTTACTGTTTGTTGTCAAATATATTGAAAATTCGGGTCCGGGTGGTTTAGGGTAACGGATGCCGTGAGCCGTGTTTCTGGACCGGCACTATTCGCAAGCGTGCGCGATTATGCTTCGCGGGCGCTGTAAATCAATAAGAGGAGGGGATACGTATGACCACTTTGACTCGTGCGGACTGGGAACAACGTGCCCGGGATGTGAAGATTGAAGGCCGTGCATTCATCAACGGTGAATACACCGCGGCCGCTTCCGGCGCCACGTTCGAATGCCTGAGCCCGGTCGACGGTCGCCTCCTGGCGCAGGTTGCCAGCTGTGACCTGGCGGACGCCCAGCGCGCCGTGGAAAACGCGCGCAGCACCTTCAACAGCGGCGTCTGGTCGCGCCTGGCCCCGGCCAAGCGCAAGGCCACCATGATTCGCTTCGCCGGGCTGCTGAAGCAGAACGCGCAGGAACTGGCGCTGCTGGAAACCCTGGACATGGGCAAGCCGATCAGCGACTCGCTGGACATCGACGTGGCCGGCGCTGCCAACGCGTTGTCCTGGAGCGGTGAGGCCATCGACAAGATCTACGACGAAGTCGCTGCCACCCCCCACGACCAGCTGGGCCTGGTAACTCGCGAGCCAGTAGGCGTCGTGGCCGCCATCGTGCCGTGGAACTTCCCGCTGATGATGGCGTGCTGGAAACTGGGCCCGGCGCTGTCCACCGGTAACTCTGTAATCCTCAAGCCGTCGGAAAAGTCGCCACTGACCGCCATCCGCATCGCTGAACTGGCCATCGAGGCCGGCATTCCGAAGGGCGTGTTCAACGTGCTGCCTGGCTACGGCCACACCGTGGGCAAGGCGCTGGCGCTGCACATGGACGTTGACACCCTGGTGTTCACCGGCTCCACCAAGATCGCCAAGCAGCTGATGATCTACGCTGGCGAGTCGAACATGAAGCGCGTGTGGCTGGAGGCCGGCGGCAAGAGCCCGAACATCGTGTTCGCCGATGCCCCGGACCTGAAAGCGGCTGCCGAATCGGCTGCCAGCGCCATCGCCTTCAACCAGGGCGAAGTCTGCACTGCCGGCTCGCGCCTGCTGGTGGAGCGCTCCATCAAGGATCAGTTCCTGCCGCTGGTGCTGGAAGCGCTGAAGGCCTGGAAGCCAGGCAACCCGCTGGACCCACAGACCACCGTGGGTGCGCTGGTGGACACTCAGCAGATGAACACCGTGCTGTCCTACATCGAAGCCGGCCACAACGACGGTGCCAAGTTGCTGGTAGGCGGCAAGCGCATCCTCGAAGAAACCGGTGGCACCTACGTCGAGCCGACCATCTTCGACGGCGTGGACAACGCCATGCGCATTGCCCAGGAAGAGATCTTCGGGCCGGTGCTGTCGGTGATTGCCTTCGACACCGTCGAGGAAGCCATCAACATCGCCAACGACACGCCGTACGGCCTGGCCGCCGCAGTGTGGACCTCGGACATCTCCAAGGGCCACCTGACCGCCAAGGCGCTGCGCGCCGGCAGCGTGTGGGTGAACCAGTACGACGGCGGCGACATGACCGCACCGTTCGGTGGCTTCAAGCAGTCGGGCAACGGCCGTGACAAGTCGCTGCACGCCTTCGACAAGTACACCGAGCTGAAGGCGACCTGGATCAAGTTGTAAGGTCGCCACCCTCGTAGCAGCTGCCGCAGGCTGCGTCATTTTTGGGCCCGCTGTGCGGGCCAACGCAGCCTGGCGGCAGCTGCTACGAGTTGCATGCACACAGCCGGGCCTTCCGCAGGGAAGGCCCGGCTGTGTCGTCTTGGCAGTTATCCACAGGAGCGTGGAAATGCGTTGGGGAACCTATTTCGCCGTGCTGAGCGCCGTGTTGAGCGTAGGCCTGGCGTTGGGCGTAAGCATGCCGCTGGTGTCGTTGCGGCTGGAAGGCTGGGGCTATGGCAGCTTCGCCATCGGTGTCATGGCGGCGATGCCGGCCATTGGCGTGCTGGCCGGCGCCGGCCTTGCCAGCCGCCTGGCAGCGCGCTTCGGCACGGCGCAGCTGATGCGCCTGTGCCTGTGGGGCGGGGCGCTATCGGTCGGCCTGCTGGCCCTGCTGCCCAGCTACCCGGTGTGGCTGGGGCTGCGCTTGCTGATCGGCATGGTGCTGACCATCGTCTTCATTCTGGGCGAAAGCTGGATCAACCAGATCGTCGTCGAGCAATGGCGCGGCCGCCTGGTGGCGCTGTATGGCAGCAGCTATGCCCTGAGCCAGCTGTGCGGGCCTTTGCTGCTGGGCGCCGTGGGTACCGACCAGGATTACGGCTTCTGGGTGGGCGTGGCGCTGCTGGTGGTGTCGCCGCTGCTGCTGTTGGGCCGCAGCGGCGCGCCCAGCGCCGAGGCCTGCAACGTGACCCTGCGCGACCTGGCCGGCTTCTGCCGGCGCCTGCCGGTGATTGCCTGGGCCATTTCGCTGTTTGCCGCGTTCGAGGCAATGATCCTCACGCTGTTGCCGGTGTATTGCCTGCAGCAGGGGTTTACCGCGCAGATCGCGCTGTTCATGGTCAGCACCGTGGTGGTGGGCGACGCGCTGTTGCAGCTGCCGATTGGCGCGCTGGCCGACCGCATGTCGCGGCGCACGCTGTTCTTCGGCTGCGCGGTGGCCTTGATGCTGTCCAGTCTGGCGATCCCGCTGTTGATCGAGACGATTGCCATCTGGCCGCTGTGGGTGGTTTTCGGCGCCAGCGCCGGTGGTTTGTTCACCCTGTCGCTGGTGCTGATTGGCGAGCGTTACCGGGATGACGCGCTGGTGCGCGCCAACGCCCATGTGGCGCAGCTGTGGGGTATTGGCTGCCTGATCGGGCCGGTGCTGGCCGGGGCCGGCAGCCAGTGGGTGAGCGGGCACGCACTGCCGCTGTTGATGGCGGCGGGCGCGTTTGGCCTGGTGCTGCTGGCGCGCAAACCCCATGCGCTGGAGCTGCCGGCCTGACCCTGGCTACAGGGTCAGAGCATCTTCTCCAGGCCAATGGCCTTGCTCATCCACGCATTGAAGCGCCGCCACAGGTCACCCGGCTCGGTGGTCAGGGTGTGCAGGTGATGGTTGTCCTCCGTCACCCACACCACCTTGCCGTCCTGTAGCACGGCCTGGTAGCTGAGCGCCGGCGCCATGCCTTGCAGCGCCAGCTCGCGGGTGCGTTCGGCCAACTCCGGGCTGTGCACCAGCACGCCCACCTCGGTGTTCCATAGCACTGAGCGCGCATCGAAATTGAACGAGCCGATGAACACCCGCTGGCGGTCGAAAATCATCGCCTTGCTGTGCAGGCTGGAGTCGGAGCTGCCATGGAAACCCAGCAGCTTGCGCTTGGGCAGCTCCCCTGGCTGGCGGCGCAGTTCGTACAGCTTCACGCCGTGCTCCAGCAGCGCCTTGCGGTAGGGCGCATAGCCGCCGTGCACGGCAGGCACGTCGGTGGCTTCCAGCGAGTTGGTCAGCAGGCTGACCGACACCCCGGCATCGGCGCGCCCGGTCAGGTACAAAAGGCCCGGTTCGCGCGGCACGAAGTAGGCCGAGATCAGCATCAGCTCCTGGTGCACGTTCTCCAGCTGCGGCGCCAGTTGCGTGGTCAGCAGCAAGTGCGGGTCGGGCTCATCCACGGCCAATACCTTGCTGGGCGCATCCCACAGCACCTGGCTGTCGGCCCAGATCAGCTCGTTACGCCAGGTGGCCATCTGCGGTTCGAAACGGTAGTTCATCATGCGCTGGTACAGTGCCGGGCGTTGCTGGCGGGCGTCGGCCAGCCAGGCTTCCAGGCGCCCGCGGGTTTTCACCAGGTCTTTGGGCGAGGGTTTGAAGTACAGGAACTCACCGATGGGCCGGCTCAGGGCGCTGTTCCAGTACTGGTCGAAACTTTCCCCCAGGTGGGCGGCGGCGGGGCCCACGCTGAGCAGGTCAATGTCGGTGAAATTGAGGTTGGCCTCGGCGTCGAAATATTCATCGCCCAGGTTGCGGCCGCCGACAATCGCCATGCTGTCGTCGGCGATCCACAGTTTGTTGTGCATGCGCCGGTGCTGCTGCGACAGGTTGAACAGCCGCCCCATGGCCCGCGTGGCGCCGGTGGCGCGGCCCAGGTGCAGCGGGTTGAACAGGCGGATCTGGATGTTGGGGTGCTCGGCCAGCGTGGCGATGATGTCGTCCAGGCCGTCGCTGGTGGTGTCGTCCAGCAGGATGCGGATACGCACGCCACGGTCGGCAGCCTTCAGCAGTTCATGCACCAGCGCGCGGGTGCTCAAGCCGTCGTGGACGATGTAGTACTGCAGGTCCAGGCTCTTCTGCGCATTGCGGATCAGCTCGGCGCGGGCGCGGAAGGCTTCCGGGCCATTGGGCAGCAGGCGAAAGCCGGATTGGCCGCCATGCTCGGCGACTTGCGCCTGTACCGAGCGGCCAAACGCCGATTGGTCGGCGGGCAGCGCCTGACTCGGTTCACGGTGCCCGGTGTTGGTGGCGCAACCGGCCAGCAGGGCAAGCATCAGCAGTGGCAACAGCCAGTGGTTTCGCAACTCGGGCATCCTTCAAGGCAGAGCGGGCGTGGCTATGACTCCAGCGGGCGGGTAAAAGTCATTCAGTCTGGTCGTCCATGTCTGCAATCAGGCGCTTCGCGGTTTCGCCGACCTTGCGTACCGCCGCCTCGATATCGCTGGTGGCGCGCGCGGCGAAGTTCATCCGCAGGCAGTTCCGGTATTTGCCCGAGGCCGAGAAAATGCTGCCCACGGCGATCTGTACGTTCTGCTCCAGTAAAGCGCGGTTCAGCCGCTGTGTGTCGAAACTTTCCGGTAATTCCACCCACAGCATGAACCCCCCCTGTGGCCGGCTGGCGCGGGTGCCGGCGGGGAAGTAGCGGCTGACCCAGTCGATCATCAAGTCGCGCGAGCGCTGGTACTGGCTGCGCATGCGCCGCAGGTGCGGCTCGAAATGCCCTTCCTTGAGGAAGTCGGCGATGGCCAGCTGCGGCTGCGTGGCGGTACAGCCGGTGCTGATGTACTTCATGTGCAGCACCCGCTCCAGGTAGCGGCCCGGGGCTACCCAGCCGATGCGCAGGCCGGGCGCCAGGCTCTTGGAAAAAGAGCTGCACAGCAGCACGCGGCCGTCTTCGTCGAACGACTTGATGGTGCGTGGCCGCGGGTAGGTGTAGGCCAGGTCGCCGTAGACGTCGTCCTCGATGATTGCCACGTCGTAGCGCTGGGCCAGGGTCAGCAGCGCACGCTTGCGCGCCTCGGGCATCACGTAGCCCAGCGGGTTGTTGCAGTTGGGGGTGAGCTGGATGAGCTTCACCGGCCACTGCTCCAGGGCCAGCTCCAGGGCTTCCAGGCTGATGCCGGTGATGGGGTCGGTGGGAATCTCCAGGGCCTTCATGCCCAGGCCCTTCAGGGTCTGCATGGCGCCGAAGAAGCTTGGCGAGTCGACGGCAACGATGTCCCCCGGTTCACACACGGCGCGCACGCTGGCTGACAGCGCCTCGTGGCAGCCGGTGGTGATCACCAGGTCACTGGCCTGCAACTGGCAGCCGGAGTCCAGCAGCAGGCGCGCCACCTGGGTGCGCAGGGCCTCGGTGCCGTTGACGGTGTCGTAGTACAGCCCCGGCATGTCCTGGCGCCGCGACAGTTGCGCCAGGCTGCGCAGCAGCGGTTTGAGCGTAGGGCTGTCGACATCGGGCATACCCCTGCCCAGCTGCACCACGTCCTTGCGTGGCACGCTGCGGATCAGTTCGCTGACCTGGTCCCACTGGGAAATCTCCACTGGCCGCTGCGCCGGGCGCCCAACCACCGGCAGCGCCGGCAGTTCGCGGGCGCTGGGCACGAAATAGCCGGACTTGGGGCGCGGTGCGGCCAGGCCGTTGTCTTCCAGCACCCGATAGGCCTGCTGCACGGTGCTCAGGCTTACGCCGTGCTCGGCGCTCAGCGCGCGCACCGATGGCAACCGGTCGCCGGGGCGGTAGAAACCCTGCTCGATGCGCGAGCCCAGCAGTTCGGCAAGATTCACATAGAGGGTCATGGCGTACTCCCGGCGGCAGGTGGGGACCATACAGATAGCGCTGAATTGCAGCGATACAGTCGGCGTTTGCGCAGATCTGTATGGCGAATATACCTGTTTTTTGGATCTGTAAGGTCATGTGTATTGGGCAGATGATGGACCCGTACCCACACCAACACCAAGGAGCAAGGTCATGAACGGCTTGAGCGATGTGCGTCTGCTGCTGCGCAGCCAGGAACTCCAGGCATTTGACGCCCAGGGGCGGCGCTTGCGCTCGGCCCCCGACGGGCTGGGCTTCTGGGGCCTGATGTGGCACCGCTTGACCACCCGCCGGGCCTTGCTGGAGCTGGATGCGGACCAGCTGCGCGACATTGGCCTGTCAGCCAGCGAGGCGCGAGTCGAAGGGCTGAAGCCGTTCTGGAAGGAGTGAAGGACCGGCGGGGCTTTCGTCGGGCGGCGCCGGACAGGCAAAATGGCGCCTCGCGTCGACAGGTACCGCCCCATGAGCTGCAACCGCCACAAGATTCTTTTCCTGCGTGAGCAGATCCCTTCCTTCGAATGTGTGCCGGGTTGCCACGATTGCTGCGGCCCGGTCACCACCTCGTCCGAGGAGATGGCCCGCCTGCCGCGCAAGACTGCAGCGGAGCAGGAGGCGGCGTTGGCCGAGTTGAACTGTGTGCACCTGGGGCCTAACGGCTGCACGGTGTATGAAGAACGGCCGATGATTTGCCGGTTGTTCGGCACTACCGAAAGCCTGCCGTGCCCCAATGGGCGGCGGCCGGTGGAGTTGATTCACCCGCTGGCGGAAAAGGCGGTGCATCAGTTCATTGCCAGCACGCGGCAGGTGCTGGTGTAACGGATAACGCCAACCTCAATCGGGAATCGGCAGGTTCAGGCTCTCCTTCACCTCTTCCATCACGATGTAGCTCTTGGACTCGCGCACATGTGGCAGTTTCAGCAGGATGTCGCCCAGCAGCTTGCGGTACGAGGCCATCTCCGAGATGCGCGCTTTCACCAGGTAGTCGAAATCACCTGACACCAGGTGGCATTCCAGCACGTGGGGCAACTTCAGCACTGCGCGGCGGAATTCTTCGAAGGTATCGCCCGACTTGTAGTCCAGGCTGATCTCCACGAACACCAGCAGGCTGCCCTTGAGGTGCTGCGGGTTGAGGCGGGCGTTGTAGCCCATGATGATGCCTTCGCGCTCCAGGCGGCGCACGCGCTCGGTGCAGGGCGTGGTCGACAGGCCGACCTTTTCCCCCAGTTCAGTGAACGAAATACGCCCGTCGGCCTGCAGGATACGCAGGATGTTACGGTCGATCTTGTCCAGCTCACGTTTGCTCTGATGCTGGGTGCGCATAGGCGATGCCCCTCCGTAAAAGCGGTTTTTGCCGAGAATTCTCGCCAATAATAGGCCGTTATATAGTGAATAGCACTGGCTGATGTTTTTTAAACTGCGCGCATCTTCGCAATAAACAACAAATGTCAGCGGTTATCCGCGTTGAGGGATTGAGCATGCGAGTTCTGGTACTTGGTAGCGGTGTGATAGGTACCGCCAGTGCCTATTATCTGGCGCGGCAGGGCTTTGAAGTGACGGTGGTCGACCGCCAGAACGCCGTTGCCATGGAAACCAGCTTCGCCAACGCCGGCCAGGTCTCGCCTGGCTACGCCTCGCCGTGGGCCGCCCCGGGCGTGCCGCTCAAGGCCATCAAATGGCTGCTGGAGCGCCACGCGCCCCTGGCCATCAAGGCCACCGCCGACATCGACCAATACCTGTGGATGGCGCAGATGCTGCGCAACTGCACCGCCAGCCGCTACGCGGTGAACAAGGAGCGCATGGTGCGCCTGTCCGAGTACAGCCGCGACTGCCTCGACGAGCTGCGCGCCGAGACCGGCATCGCCTACGAAGGCCGCACCCTGGGCACCACCCAGCTGTTCCGCACCCAGGCGCAGCTGGACAACGCCGCCAAGGACATCGCCGTGCTGGAGCAGTCCGGCGTGCCCTACGAGTTGCTCGACCGCGACGGCATTGCTCGCGTCGAGCCGGCCCTGGCTGGTGTCACCAACATCCTCGCCGGTGCCCTGCGGCTGCCCAACGACCAGACTGGCGACTGCCAGATGTTCACCACCAAACTTGCCCAGATGGCCATCGACCTTGGCGTGGAGTTCCGCTTCGGGCAGAACATCGAGCGCCTCGATTTTGCGGGTGACCGGGTCAATGGCGTGGTCATCGACGGCAAGCTGGAAACCGCCGACCGCTACGTGCTGGCGCTGGGCAGCTACTCGCCGCAGCTGCTCAAGCCGCTGGGCATTCGCGCGCCGGTTTACCCGCTGAAGGGCTACTCGCTGACCGTGCCCATCACCAACCCGGCCATGGCGCCCACCTCGACCATTCTGGACGAGAGCTTCAAGGTCGCCATCACCCGTTTCGACAACCGCATCCGCGTGGGCGGCATGGCCGAGATCGCCGGTTTCGACCTGTCGTTGAACCCGCGTCGGCGTGAAACGCTGGAGATGATCGTCAACGATCTTTATCCTCACGGCGGCGACCTGAACCAGGCAAGTTTCTGGACCGGCCTGCGCCCCACCACCCCCGATGGCACGCCCATCGTCGGTGCCACGCCGTTGCGCAATCTGTTCCTCAACACCGGCCACGGCACGCTCGGCTGGACCATGGCTTGCGGCTCTGGCCGCTTCCTGGCCGACCTGATGGCGCGCAAGAAGCCGCAAATCAGCGCCGAAGGCCTCGATATTTCCCGTTACGGTAAACACCAGGAGACTGCAAAGCATGTCAATCCAGCGCCAGCTCACCAATGAGCGCATGAGTCAGGTCGTCACCCACAACGGCACCGTATACCTTGCCGGGCAGGTAGGCGATAGCATGGAGGCCGGGATTGAGCAGCAGACCCGTGAAACCCTGAGCAACATCGAGCGCCTGCTGGACCTGGCCGGCACCGACAAGTCGCGCCTGCTGTCGGTGACCATCTACCTGAAGGACATCGACGCCCACTTCGAAGGCATGAACAGTGTCTGGGACCAGTGGCTGCCCAAGGGCGTGGCACCGGCCCGTGCCACGGTGGAAGCGAAGCTGTGCGAGCCGGAAATCCTCGTCGAGCTTTCGGTGGTCGCCGCGCTGCCCTGAGAAATAACCTGTGCCCGGTAGTGGCTGCCACCATTACCGGGTTTTTTATGCCAACAGTCTGCCCAGAAGAAGACAGCCGTCATGCGCCCTGCCCGTGCCCTCATCGACCTCAATGCCCTGCGTCACAACTACCGCCTGGCCCGTGAACTCGCCAACGGGGCCAAGGCCCTGGCCGTGATCAAGGCCGACGCCTATGGCCATGGCGCCGTGCGCTGCGCTCAGGCCCTGGAAAGCGAGGCCGACGGCTTTGCCGTGGCCTGCATCGAGGAAGCGCTGGAGTTGCGCGCCGCCGGCATCCAGGCGCCGGTGTTGCTGCTGGAAGGCATTTTCGAGGCAGACGAGCTGCAACTGGTGGTGGAACACAACTTCTGGTGCGTGGTGCATTCGCTGTGGCAGCTGGAAGCCATCGAGCAGGCGCAACTGAGCAAGCCTATCGTGGTGTGGCTGAAGCTGGACTCGGGCATGCACCGCGTCGGCCTGCACCCCAAGGATTACGCCGCCGGCTACCAGCGCCTGCTGGCCAGCGGCAAAGTGGCGAAAATCGTCCTGATGAGCCACTTTGCCCGCGCTGATGAACTGGACTGCGCCAGCAGCGCCAATCAGGTGGCCGTGTTCGAAGCCGCGCGCCAGGGCCTGGCGGCGGAAATCAGCCTGCGCAATTCGCCGGCCGTGCTGGGCTTGCCCCAAGTGCCCAGCGACTGGGTACGCCCGGGCATCATGCTGTACGGCGCCACGCCGTTTGAAGAGCCCCAGGCCGAAGCCGCGCGCCTGCAGCCGGTGATGACCCTGGAGTCCAAGGTCATCTGCGTGCGTGAACTGCCCGCTGGCGAGCCCATCGGCTACGGCGCGAAGTTCATTACCGACAAACCCATGCGCATCGGTGTCGTTGCCCTCGGTTACGCCGACGGCTACCCGCGCCACGCGGGCACCGGTACCCCGGTGCTGGTGGCCGGCAAGCGCAGCCGCCTGCTGGGCCGGGTGTCCATGGACATGCTGTGCATAGACCTCACCGATGTGCCCGAAGCAGACCTGGGCAGCACCGTGGAGCTGTGGGGCAAGCATATTCTGGCCAGCGAAGTGGCCGCCTGCGCCGAGACCATTCCCTACCAGGTTTTCTGCAACCTGCGCCGGGTGCCACTGGTCTATTCCGGGGCTTGAAGCCAGGCAGCGCAGCACCGCAAGTCGCCGGGGCGTAGGCCGGCAGGGGTAGAAGTGTTGTAAATACTGAACGCTGTTGCCATGATAACGTTCATAAAAACACCCCCTGACCGTGAATACCCCCTGGAGGCTCCAGCATTGGACGTCGGTGAACGACTGCAAGCCATTCGCAAACTCAAAGGTCTGTCCCAGCGTGAACTCGCCAAACGTGCGGGCGTCACCAACAGCACCATTTCGATGATCGAGAAGAATAGCGTCAGCCCTTCGATCAGCTCCCTGCGCAAAGTGCTGGGGGGCATTCCCATGTCCATGGTGGAATTCTTCTCCGAAGAGCTGCAGCCCGAAAACCCCACCCAGATCGTCTACAAGGCCAACGAGCTGATCGACATCTCCGACGGCGCCGTAACCATGAAGCTGGTGGGCAAGGCGCACCCGAGCCGGGCCATCGCCTTCCTCAACGAGATCTACCCGCCAGGCGCCGACACCGGCGAAGAGATGCTCACCCACGAAGGCGAAGAGACCGGCATCCTGCTGGAAGGCAAGCTGGAGCTGGTGGTGGGCGCGGAAACCTTCATTCTCGAAGCCGGCGACAGCTACTACTTCGAGAGCACCAAGCCGCACCGTTTTCGCAATCCCTACGACGAGCCGGCCCGGCTGATCAGCGCCGCCACCCCGGCGAACTTCTGACCGCGCATTACAGCGCTACACTCAATGGTCAGGGAGCCGTGACGCGCTGACGTCACGGCAATACCCATGAGAATAATAAGGTTGTTCCGGGGCGGCAGGCTTTGTCGCTATACTGGACGCTGCCTGCGAAACCGTGGCCGCAGGCGCGATTAGCCACCATGAGGGTGTAGGCGTGAACTCGAAAATCAACAAGATGCTGGCCGCACCAGCAACCGCACTGGCCCTCTGGGCCCTGACTGCCCAGGCGACCACTACCGACGACATCGCCAAGCGCCTCGAACCCGTTGGCCAGGTGTGCGTGCAGGGCAAAGAGTGCCCCGGCATGGCCGTGACTGCCGTGGCCGCCGGCGGCGCTGCGAAATCCCCTGACGACGTCATCGCCAAGCACTGCAACGCCTGCCACGGCACTGGCCTGCTCGGCTCGCCGAAAATCGGCGACGACGCCGACTGGGGCAAACGCGCCAAAGAGCAGGGCGGCGTCGACGGCCTGTTGGCCAAGGCCATTACCGGTATCAACTCCATGCCGCCCAAGGGCACCTGCGCCGACTGCACCGACGACGAGCTGAAAGGCGCCATCAAGAAAATGTCCGGCCTCTGACGGAAGCCTCCCGCGCGCACCTACACCGTGAATGCTTCCGCCAGGCTACGGGTGCGTTTTGTTTGGAAACATGTCTGATGTTGTGCCACCGTGAGACAGAACCGATAATGTTCCGCGTGGGAACAATGTAGCTACATTTTGGCGGAGAGGTGATCAACATGGCCGCGATACTGAAGACCACTGATGTGCGGTGCCGCATTGAAGAGGATTTGAAAATCAGCGCCACCGAGGTACTGAAGTCCTGCGGGCTGAGCTTGAGTGATGCCATGCGCCTGTTCCTCCGTCAGGTTGTGGCGAGTCAAGGTCTGCCTTTTGAGGTGAGAGTGCCGTCGGAAAAAACCGCGCGCGCCATGCAGCAGGCTCGGGAGATCCATCGGCATTTCAACTCGATAGACGAAATGCTCGGTGATACGGATGGCGATGTTCCAAAAAAAGGAAAAACGGGCAAAAAGGCCTAAGCGGTGTTCACAAACGCCAGAGTTCAGGAAGTCATGGGAGCGCTATAACCGCGCAGGTCGCCGTGACATGAACGAGGTATGCCAGGTGATGACGCTGCTTTTCATGGGCGAGCCGTTGCCCCCGATTTATCGAGATCATGATCTCGTGGGCGAGTGGAAAGGGTTCAGGGAATGCCATATTGGCGGCGACTTTCTGTTGATTTACTCGCTGCCCGAACCCGACCTCGTTTTGTTTGTCGATCTGGGTAGCCATGCGGAGCTGTTCCGCTGACTATCTGAATGGCCCTCTGAAGCATCAGGGTGCAATTGAGCGCAAGCGGAGGTGCCGATGACGCAAGTCTGTTCGATCGATCGTGCCGTCGACGAGGTGCTGGCAAGGCTGCCGGCACATATCCACATGGGCCTGCCGTTGGGGCTGGGCAAGCCGAACAGGTTCGTCAATGCGCTGTACGCGCGCATTCGCCAGTTGCCCGAGCGGCGCCTGACCATCTATACGGCCTTGAGCCTGGGCCGCCCCAAGTTGGGCGACGGCCTGCAAAAGCGCTTCCTGGAGCCTTTCGTGGAGCGGGTGTATGGCGATTACCCCGAGCTGGATTTCCTCGCCGACCTGCACAGCGACAGCCTGCCGGCCAACATACGCGTCGAGCAGTTCTTCATGCAGCCGGGCAACCTGCTGCACAGCCATGCGGCGCAGCAGTCCTACGTCAGCAGCAACTACAGCCACGCCGCCCGTGACATCAACGCCCAAGGCCTGAACCTGGTGGCGCAGTTGGTGGCCCAGGACCCTTACCACCCGGCGAAGCTGAGCCTGAGCTGCAACCCCGACATCACCCTGGACCTGCTGCCCATGCTGGCCAAGCGTCGCGAGGCCGGCGAGACCATCCTGATGCTGGGGCAGGTGCATGCCGAGCTGCCGTTCATGGCCGGGGACGCCGAGGTGGATCGCAGCCTGTTCGACCTGATGATCGATGAAGCCGACACCACCACGCTGTTTTCCACGCCGAACATGCCGGTGGGGCTGCAGGACCATTTCATTGGCCTGCATGCCAGTACCCTGGTGCGCGACGGCGGCACGCTGCAGATAGGCATTGGTTCCATGGGTGATGCCCTGACCGCCGCACTGCTGGCGCGCCAGGCCGACAACGCCGGCTACCAGGCGCTGATGGCAGACCTGGACCTGGCCCCCTGGCAGGCGCTGATTGCCCGTGAAGGCGGCGTGGGGCCGTTCGCCGAAGGGTTGTATGGCTGCAGCGAAATGTTCGTCAACGGCCTGATGGTGCTGGTGGACGCCGGCATCTTACGCCGCAAGGTGTACCCGGACGAGCAGGCCCAGGCGTTGGCCAATGCCGGCCGGCTTGCCGGTGACGAACCAGGCGGGGTCAGCGTGCACGGCGGCTTTTTCCTCGGCCCGCGCAGTTTCTACCAGCGTTTGCGCGAGCTGCCGCGCCATAGCTTGAACAACTTCAACATGACCGCCATCAGCTACATCAACGAGCTGTATGGCCAGGAAACCCTCAAGCGCCTGCAACGGCGTGACGCCCGCTTCATCAACACGGTGTTCACCGTGACCCTGCTCGGCGCGGCAGTGTCCGACCAGCTGGAAGATGGCCGGGTGCTGAGTGGGGTCGGCGGCCAATACAATTTCGTCGTGCAGGGCCATGCGCTGCACGACGCGCGGTCGATCCTGGTGCTGCGCAGCTGGCGCGAGGCAGGTGGCGAGGTCAGCTCGAACATTCTGTGGGAGTACGGCCACTGCACCATCCCCCGGCACTTGCGTGACATTGTCGTCACCGAGTACGGCATCGCCGACCTGCGCGGGCGCACCGACGCCCAGGTGATCGAAGCGCTGCTGACCATCACCGACTCGCGCTTCCAGACCGCGCTGATCGAGCAGGCGCAGATCGCCGGCAAGCTGCCGAAGGACTTCCGGCTCCACCCGCGCTTCACCGACAACACCCCTGAACGCCTGCAGGCGCTGGCCAGCAAGCACGCGGCGCTGTTCCCCGAGTACCCGTTGGGTTGTGATTTCACGGCTGAGGAGCGCGACCTGCTGCGGGCGCTGAACTGGCTCAAGAGCAAGTTCAAGCTCACCGAGCTGCTGGACCTGGGCAAGGCTGCGCTGGACGCGCCACCGGCGTCGAGCTTTCCCGTGCACCTGATGCGCATGCAGTTGGCGCAGCCAGAGGGGCTGCGTGAGGATTTGTTGCAGCGCTTGCTGCTGGCGGGGTTGCAGGCCACGGCGCAGCCGGAGCCCCTGAGCTACCTGCGGGGGTAGCGGCCTTCGGCCGCTGCCACGAAGATTCCGTAGCAGCTGCCGAAGGCTGCGTCAGCCGTTACTCGATGAAAGTCACTACGCCGTCTTTCAACGATTCAACGCGCGCCAGGGATTCCACGTGGTAGCCCTGGGCGTCCAGTTCGGCGCGGCCGCCCTGGAACGACTTCTCGATGACGATACCCAGGCCGGCAACGCTGGCGCCGGCCTGCTTGATGATCGAGATCAGTGCCTGGGACGCTTTGCCGTTGGCCAGGAAGTCGTCGATCACCAGCACGCGGTCGCTGCTGTTGAGGTGGCGTGGCGAGATGGCCACGGTGCTCTCGGTCTGCTTGGTGAACGAGTAGACGGTGGCCGACAACAGGTTCTCGGTCAGGGTCAGCGACTGGTGCTTGCGCGCGAAAATCACCGGCACGCCCAGTTTCAGGCCCGTCATCACCGCCGGGGCGATGCCCGAGGCTTCGATGGTGACGATCTTGGTCACGCCGGAATCCGCGAACAGGCGGGCGAATTCGTCGCCGATCTGCTGCATCAGGACCGGGTCGATCTGGTGGTTCAGGAAGGCGTCAACCTTCAGTACCTGATCGGAAAGCACGATGCCTTCTTCGCGAATTTTCTTGTGCAGTGCTTCCACGGCAGTTCCTCAATATACGTATTGGCCCCGGCTACGGGGCCGAGGCGATGTTGAATCAGCGTTTGAGCATGGCGCGAATATCGGCCAATGCATTGTTGCCTCTTACGGCTTTGACTTCCGTGGGGGTGTCATCATTGCCTTCCCAGGCGAGATCATCCGGCGGCAGTTCATCGAGAAAGCGGCTGGGCGCACAATCGATGATTTCGCCGTACTGCTTGCGCTTGGCCGCGAAGGTGAAGGCCAGGGTCTGGCGCGCGCGGGTAATGCCCACGTAGGCCAGGCGGCGTTCTTCCTCGATGGTGTCGGCCTCGATGCTGGAGCGGTGCGGAAGGATTTCCTCCTCCATGCCCATGATGAACACGTAGGGGAATTCCAGGCCCTTGGAGGCGTGCAGGGTCATCATCTGCACACCCTCGGCACCGTCTTCTTCTTCCTGTTGACGTTCAAGCATATCGCGAAGCACCAGTTTACCGATGGCTTCCTCGATGGTCATGCCGCCTTCTTCGTCTTTTTCCAGGGTGTTCTTCAAGGCCTCGACCAGGAACCACACGTTGCTCATGCGGTAGTCGGCGGCCTTGTCGCTGGAACTGTTGGTGCGAATCCAGGTTTCGTAGTCGATGTCCATGATCATGCTGCGCAGGGCGGCGATCGGGTCATCGCCGGCGCAGTTCTCGCGCACCTTGTCCATGTAGCGCTTGAAGCGCGACAGGCGGTCGGTGAAGCGCGCGTCCAGGTGCTCGGTCAGGCCCAGCTCGTCGGTAGCCTGGTACATCGACACCTTGCGTTCGGTGGCGTAGTTGCCGAGCTTCTCCAGGGTGGTGGAGCCGATTTCCCGGCGTGGCACGTTGATCACCCGCAGGAAGGCGTTGTCGTCGTCCGGGTTCACGATCAGGCGGAAGTAGGCCATCAGGTCCTTCACTTCCTGGCGCCCGAAGAAGCTGTTGCCGCCACTGAGGCGGTAGGGCACCTGGTGGTGCTGCAGCTTCAGCTCGATCAGCTTGGCCTGGTAGTTGCCGCGGTACAGGATGGCGAAGTCGCTGTAGGGGCGGTCGGTGCGCAGGTGCAGGGTGAGAATTTCCATGGCCACGCGCTCGGCCTCGGCGTCCTCGTTCTTGCAGCGCAGCACACGGATCTCGTCGCCGTGGCCCATCTCGCTCCACAGCTGCTTTTCAAAGGCGTGCGGGTTGTTGGAAATGAGCACGTTGGCGCAGCGCAGGATGCGGCTGGTGGAGCGGTAGTTCTGCTCCAGCATCACCACTTTCAACGACGGGTAGTCGTCCTTGAGCAGCATCAGGTTTTCCGGGCGCGCGCCGCGCCAGGCGTAGATCGACTGGTCGTCGTCGCCCACCACGGTGAACTGGCAGCGGGTGCCGATCAGCAGCTTCACCAGCAGGTATTGGCTGGCGTTGGTGTCCTGGTATTCGTCCACCAGCAGGTAGCGCACCTTGTTCTGCCATTTTTCCAGAATGTCGGCGTGTTCCTGGAACAGCTTTACCGGCAGCAGGATCAGGTCGTCGAAGTCCACCGCATTGAACGCCTTGAGCGTGCGCTGGTAGTGGGTGTAGACGATGGCGGCGGTCTGTTCCTTGGGGTTGCGCGCGTTTTCCAGGGCCTCGGGCGGCAGGATCAGGTCGTTCTTCCAGGCGCCGATCATGTTCTTGATCTCGTCGACGCCGTCTTCGCCCGAATATTCCTTTTGCATGATGTCGGTCATCAATGCCTTGACGTCCGTTTCGTCAAAGATCGAGAAACCAGGCTTGTAGCCCAGGCGCGCATGCTCCTTGCGGATGATGTTCAAGCCCAGGTTGTGGAAGGTGGACACGGTCAGGCCGCGGCCTTCGCCGCCGCGCAGCAGGGTGCCGACGCGCTCCTTCATCTCGCGCGCGGCCTTGTTGGTAAAGGTCATGGCGACGATGTACTGGGCGCGGATGCCGCAGTTCTGCACCAGGTGCGCGATCTTGCGGGTGATCACGCTGGTCTTGCCGGAACCGGCACCGGCGAGCACCAGAAGAGGGCCGCCGACGTAGTTCACGGCTTCTTGCTGCCGGGGGTTGAGTCGGGACATGCGGAAATAGGGTTCGCTAGCGAAAATGGCCGGGCATTTTAACAGGGTCGGAGGATATTGCCGCGACCATCCGACACTGTGACGTATCCCTCTATCTAAATTTGCCGGTTTTGATACTTTGCCGCAGGATACGTAACAATTTTACCGCAGATAGTCGAAAATAGCGGTCACGGGTGGCTGCCGTCTCCCTTACAGTGTCGCCCGCCCCGCGATGCCGTCCCTTTTCCAGCCTTGATTGCCAGTGGATTTTCCTGAGGAGCCCGCTTGTCTACGCCCGTCGAACCTGTGCGCCTGTTGCTTCTGGCCAACGACCCAGCCTGGGCGACGTTGCTGCGCGAGTGCCTGGCACCGCTGGGCGCTGCCGCCATGCTGGTGGTGGCGCAGTCGTTCGACGCCGTGGGCGAGGTATTTCAGAGCGACCGCAGCGCCGTGGTGCTGGCTACCCCCGAACTGCAACCGCCCGCAGGGCGCTGCAGCCTGCCGGTGGTATTGCTGCTGGAGCACGAGCCGGCGCAGGCGCCAATGGGGGCAAGCGACTGGCTGGTGAAGGACACCTTGAGCGTTGATGCGCTGCGCCGCTGCCTGCGCCACGTGCGCGAGCGCGGCCTGCTGGAAAGCACGCTGCAGCGCCTGGCCGAGCAGGACCCGCTGACCGGTATCGCCAACCGCCAGGGCTTCCAGACACTGCTGAATGCGCGCCTGGCGGAATTCGAAGGCCGCGGCCTGGCCCTGGGGCACCTGGACCTGGACAACTTCCGCCACGCCAACGATGCCCTGGGCCACCAGGCTGGCGACCGCCTGATTCTGCAGGTGGTCGCGCGCTTGCGCAGCCAACTGGAGGCCGGCGACCAGCTGGCGCGCCTGGGCAGCGATGAGTTCGCGCTGCTGATCGACACCCGCCGCGACGCCGAACGCGCCGAGCGCCTGGCCGAAAACATTGTCGAGGCCTTGGCCGAGCCTTACTGGGTGGATGGCGAAAGCCTGCTGATCGGTTGCAGCCTGGGCATCGCCCACGCCCGTGCCCAGGGCGGCGCCGACCCGCTGATGTGGCACGCGCACATTGCCATGCAGCAGGCCAAGAGCACCCAGGGCTGCACCTTCCACATTTTCAACGAGCGCATCAACCGCAACGCCCGCAGCCTGGCCGACCTGGAAAGCGAACTGCGCCGCGCCCTGCGCCGCGACGAACTGGAGCTGCATTACCAGCCGCGCCTGGACCTGCAAAGCGGCGCCATTGTCGGCCTGGAAGCGCTGGTGCGCTGGCGCCACGCCGAGCGCGGCCTGCTGCCGCCCAGCGAGTTCGTGCCGCTGGCCGAGCAAAGCGGGCTGATCGTGCCGCTGGGCTACTGGGTGATTTCCCGCGCGCTGCGCGACATGCAGGCGCTGCGCGAAGCCGGCCTGCCCGAGCTGCACATGGCGGTGAACCTGTCGTTCCGCCAGTTCCAGGACAGCCAACTGCTGGCCACCCTGGGCCGCCTGATCGCCGACCGCGGCATCGATGCGCGCTGGTTGGAGTTCGAACTGACCGAGACTGCGGTGATGCGCCGCAACGACCTGGTCAAGCAGACCATGGACGCCCTGGGGCGCCTGGGCGTGCGCTTCTCGCTGGATGATTTTGGTACCGGCTTTTCCTCGTTCGTGCACCTGAACAGCCTGCCGATCGCGCTGCTGAAGGTGGACAAGAGCTTCGTCGGCGGCATGGAGCAGCGCGAGGAGAACCGCAAGCTGGTGCACGCCATGATCAACCTGGCCCACAACCTGAACCTGGAAGTGGTAGCCGAAGGGGTCGAGACCCCCGAGCAGCTGGCGTTGCTGCGCAGCTTTGGCTGCGACCAGGTGCAGGGCTACCTGATCAGCAAGCCTTTGCCGCTTCCAGAGCTTCAGGAGTACCTGATGTTCGGCCTGTCCCAGCGCGCGGTGCAGGGTTGAGCGCAGCGGCGGCCTTGAGCCGCCGCACGCGCCATTCGAACGCCAGCGTCAGGCTGGTGGCCGAGCAGGCCAGCCCCAGCGCCAGGCCCCACCACACACCCTGCGGCCCCCAGCCCAGCGGGAACGCCAGCAACCACGCCGCTGGCGCGCCGATCAGCCAATAGCAGCCCAGCCCCACCAGGAAGGTGACCTTGGCGTCTTTCAGGCCGCGAATGGCGCCCATGGCGATGGTCTGCACGCCGTCGAACAGTTCGAACCAGGCGGCGATGCCCAGCAACACCACGGCCAGCTGGATAACCCCGGTGAAGCCTGGGTTGTCGCGGTCCAGGAACAGCTCAACCAGCGGCTGTGGCGCCACCCAGAACAGCAGGGCGAAGCCGAGCATGGCCAGGGCACCAAAGCCGATGCCCACCCGCCCGGCCAGGCGCACGGCGTGCAGGTTGCCGGCGCCGTAGTGCTGGCCCACGCGCATGGTCACAGCGTACGAAAGCCCCGCCGGTACCATGAACGCCACCGAGACGATTTGCAGGGCAATCTGGTGGGCCGCCAGTTGCGTGCTGCCCATGGTGCCCATGCACAACGCCGCGAAGGCGAACAGCCCGACTTCCACCGAATAGGTGCCGCCAATTGGCAGGCCCAGCCGCCATAGCTCCCGCAACGCCGCCAGGTGCGGGCGCGCCAGGCCCTGGCGCAGCGGGTAGGGCTGGTAGGCCGAATGCAGGCGGATGTACAGCGCCAGTGCCGCCGCCATGCCGGTGGCGACGATGGCCGTGACCAGGCCGATGCCGGTCAGGCCCAGCTTCGGCAGGCCGAACAGGCCTTCGATCAGTGCGTAGTTGAGGCCGAAGTTGGCCACCACGGCCACCAGGCTGATCATCATCACCGGGCCGGCGCGGCCCAGGGCGCTGGTGAAGCCGCGCAGGGCCATGAAGCTCAGGTAGCCGGGCAGGGCGAAGGGCAGCAGCAACAGGAACTGGCGCGCGCCGTCGACGTTTTCCGGGGTCTGGCCCAGCATCAGCAGCAGCGGCCCCAGGTTCCACATCACCAGCGCGCCCGCCAGCGCCATGCCCCATGCCAGCCACAGCCCGGCCTGGGCGAGGCGGGTCACGCCGAGGGTGTCGCCGGCGCCCTGGCGAATCGAGGCCAGGGTGCCCACTGCGGCAATCACGCCAATGCAGAAAATCGACACGAAGGTGTAGCTCACCGCCCCCAGGCTGCCGCCGGCCAAGGCCTGTGGGCCGATGCGCGCCATCATCAGGGTGTCGGTCAGCACCATCAGCATGTGCGCCAGTTGCGAGGCAATCAGCGGGCCTGCCAGGCGTAGCAGGGCACCGAGTTCGATACGGATGGCAGAAGGCATGGGCAGGCTCGTTTCACAGGTAGCAGGAGAGCGGCAATTCTGGGCGTTTGTCGGCTTTGGCACAAAAGGATAAAAACGATGGCTCGCATGAGTTTTACTCATCCGAGTAATATCACCCACCAGAGCCAGTGGTATTTCCAGGAATCGCCCTCATGTCCCGTCGCCTGCCGCCTCTGTATGCCCTGCGTGCCTTCGAGGCCGCTGCCCGCCATAGCTCGTTCACGCGCGCGGCAGATGAGTTATCGATTACCCAAAGCGCGGTCAGCCGGCACATCCGCACGCTGGAAGAGCACTTCTCCTGCCGACTGTTCCAGCGCAATGGCCGCAACCTGCAGCTCAGCGAGTCGGCGCGCCTGCTGCTGCCCGGCGTGCGCGAGGGCTTCGCCGCCCTGGAGCGGGCGTGCGCCACGCTGCAAAGCGAAGACGATGTGCTGCGCATGAAGGCGCCTTCCACCCTCACCATGCGCTGGCTGTTGGCGCGGCTCAGCCGCTTCCGCCACCTGCAGGCCGGCAACGAGGTACAGCTCACCAGCGCCTGGATGGACGTGGACCACGTCGACTTCAACCACGAGCCGTTCGATTGCGCGGTGCTGCTGGGCGACGGCAACTTCCCGCCCGACTGGCAGGCCACCTATCTCTTCCCTGAACTGCTGATTCCGGTGGGCTCGCCCGCGTTGATCAGTGACCAGCCGTGGACGGTTGAACAGTTGGCCGCGGTGGAGCTGTTGCACCCCACCCCGGACCGCCGCGACTGGCGTGACTGGCTGGAGCGCATGGGCTTGGCCGAGCGTATCTCGCTCAAGGGCGGCCAGGCCTTCGACACCCTGGAGCTGGGCATGATCGCCGCGGCGCGCGGCTATGGCGTGTCCATCGGCGACCTGCTGATGGTGGCCGAGGACGTGGCCCAGGGCCGCTTGAGCCTGCCGTGGCCGAGCGCAGTGGCCAGTGGGCTGAACTATTACCTGGTGTGGCCCAAGACCCGTCCGGGTGGCGAGCGCCTCAAGCGCCTCAGCGATTTCCTCCAGGCCGAGGTGCAGGCGATGGAATTGCCGGTGGTCGAAATTCTTCGTTAGGTGGCGAAAAGCCGCTAAAATGCCATCAGTTTAACGTTTGCGAATAACCTGCCCAAGCACTCAAGTATTGGCCGCCGCAGCCGAATCTACAGGGTGCAGGACCTCATTCAGAAAGGTCCGTTTAAAACCGAATCGAACACTACGCCGCCTGGCCCCGAGCATTTCGGGTGTGCCCTGCGGTCAGGAGCCATCATGTCTCAACCCCGTGCCCGAATTGCCTCGCAACTCGGTATCGCCCTTGCGGCCATTCTCGCTGTCGTCATTAGCGGCAGCACTGTCTTCGCCCTGCGCTCGCTGGACAGCGCCAACCTCGCCACCCGCGAGCAGCACCTCGCCAGCGAGGCGCGGCTGCTGGCCGACCAGCTCAGCACCTTCCACGGCACCCTGCGCGACAGCACCCAGCGCCTGAGCGGGCTGTTTGAAAAGCGCTTCGCCAGCGGCCTGACCCTGGACAGCGAGACGCCTGTCACCGTGGCCGGCGTGCCCACCCCCAGCCTGCTGCTCAACGGCAAGGCGCTGAACAACGATTTCCGCGAAGTGGACGACTTCCGCCAGATGACCGCTGGCGTGGCCACCGTGTTCGTGCGCAAGGGCGACGACTTCGTGCGCATCAGCACCTCGCTGACCAAGCAGGACGGCAGCCGCGCCATCGGCACGCTGCTCGACCACCAGCACCCGGCGTACACGCGCCTGCTGGCGGGCCAGAACTATGTGGGCCGCGCGCTGCTGTTCGACCGCTATTACATGACCCAGTACACCCCGGTCAGCGACCGTAACGGCCGGGTTATCGCCGTGCTGTTCGTCGGCTTCGACTACACCGACGCGCAAAACGCCCAGTTCGACAACCTGCGCCGCTTCCGCATCGGCCATACCGGTTCGCTGGCGCTGCTGGATGAAAACAACAAGTGGCTGGTGGCCCCGGCTGGCGTGCAAGCGCTGGACAAGGCCACCGGCACCCTCGACACCTTCATCAAGCACCCGGGCAAGGGCGACTTCTGGAGCGACACCAACGAAGACTTCTACAGCGTGGCCGTGCGTTTCGATGGCGGCCCCTGGAGCGTGCTGGCGACCATGCCCAAGGCCGAGATCCGCGCGGTGACCTGGAGCGTGGGCATTCGCCTGGCCATCGGCAGCCTGCTGGCCATGCTGCTGGCGGTGGGCGTGTCGATGTGGCTGCTGCGCACCAAGCTCAAGCCGCTGGGCGACCTGGTGCGCCAGGCCGAGGCCCTGGGTGCCGGCGACCTGGACGCGCGCCTGAGCGTGGCCAGCAACGACGAAATCGGCCAGCTGGCGCGCAGCTTCAACCACATGGGCGAAGCGCTGGCCACCATGGTCACGCACATCCGCAATGCTGCCCACGAAGTCAGCGGCCGTGCACAGGCGCTGTCGGGCATGTCCACCGGCGCCTACGAAGGCATGGAGCAGCAGTCTGGCGAAATCACCAGCATGGCTGGCGCGGTGGAAGAGTTCAGCGCCACCTCGCTGAACATCGCCGACAACATGGGCAACACCCAGCGCATGGCCCAGGAGAACGCCGAGCAGACGCGCATCGGCCGCACCTCGATGACCGAGGCGTCCTCGTCGCTGGAACAGATTGCCGGGGCACTGAACAGCACCGCCACCGTGATCAACACCCTGGGCCAGCGCTCCCAGGAGATCGGCGGCATCGTCGGGGTGATCACCTCGATCGCCGAACAGACCAACCTGCTGGCGCTGAACGCCGCTATCGAAGCCGCGCGCGCCGGCGAGCAGGGCCGCGGCTTTGCCGTGGTGGCCGACGAGGTGCGCAGCCTGGCCTCGCGTACGCGCCAGGCCACCGATGAAATCTCGGCCATGATCGGCAGCATTCAGCACGAGACCGGCAATGCCATCAGCACCATGGAGCAGGGCAAGGAACTGATGGAAGAAGGCCTGTCGCGCAATGCCAAGGTCGCTGCAGCGCTGTCGCATATCGACGAGCAAAGCCGCTCGGCCGGCCAGCAGTTCGCGGCCATCACCACCGCCACGCAGGAGCAAAGCAGCACCGCGACGTTGCTCAGCAGCAACCTGCAAAGCATCGCCCTGGCCAACAGCGAGCAGCGCGAAGTGGTCTCCAACCTGGCCATCACCGCCCGCGAACTGGAAACCCTGGCCGCGGACCTGCGCCAGGAAGTGAACCGCTTCCGCGTCGGCCGCTAAGGCTCAGGCCAGGCTCGCCAACCCCAGCTGCGCCGCGCACTGCTGCAGTGAGCGGCGCTGGCTTTGGGCATACAGCCCAAGCTCATCCAGCACCGGCCGGCCCAGGGCCTGGTGAAACGCCTGCTGGGTAGAGCCGCCGGCGTAGTGGCTTTGGGCGTGGTCGCCCAGGTTGGACTGGAAGATGCCGGCGGCGCTCACCGGCAGGAAATCCTCGTACACCAACGGCTCGAAATGCACGTGCCCGGCATCGATCAGCCGCTGCAGGCTGGTGGGCCGGCCACGCTGCTCGCGTGCGGCCAAGCCTGCTTCGGTAGCGAAATAGCGGAAGTAGGCCAGGCCCTGCTCGCGCATCTGCTGCACATCATCCGGGAACTCGGCGAAGTGCTCGCCCAGTTGGCGCATGTATTCAGCGGCATTGCCCTCGCTGGGGAAGCCTGCCAGCGCCTCGCGGGAATTGTTCAATAAACGATCGTAAAGCTCGCGCCCCTTGGGCGTCAGGGCCGCGCCGCGCTGTTCTATTTCGCCGAAGCGCGCGGTGTGGCTGCCGCAGGTACCGTGCTGGTCGGTGAAAGCGACGCTCTCCTGCAGGGCCTTGAAGCTGGTCTGGCGCAGCAGAATGGGGTGGCGGCGGGTGGGCGGGCCCTCTATCACTGCCTTGGGGCTGATGCCTTTGCCGGGCATGGCGGCCTGCACGGCATCGATGTCCAATGTGCGGGGGGTGAGGTGGTTGATGTGCGGGCCCTTGAAGGCCACCACGTCGGCGATCAACCGGTGCTGGTCGTGCAGTTGCTGGTACTGCGTGCTGCTGACCGTGGCGTCGTGGTGCCAGCGGAAGGTTTCCAGCGCCTGGGTGACGAACGTCTCGGCGTCGGCTTCGTCGAGGCCGCCGTCGTTTTCGCATTGCTCGATGAGTTGCAGGGCGCGCGGCGTGAAGATCTGCCGTTGCGCGAGCAGCGCCTGGGCCAGTTCGCGCAGGGGCGGGTTGTCGATCAGCTCCAGGCGCAGCAGCGAGGTGAACACGCGGAACGGGCTGACCTGCAGCGACTGCTCGTGCACCGCGCGAAAGGCCGTGGAATGCACCGGCACGCCGGCAGGGGTCAGGTCGTAATAGCCCACGGGCTGCATGCCCATGACCGCGAACAGGCGGGCGATGGTGGAAAGCTCTGCGGCGGTGCCCACACGGATGGCGCCGTGGCGCTCCATGTCCAGGCGCTGGATCTCGCCGGTCCATTGCAGCGCCTGGGCAACGTCCGGCTGCCGGGCCATGACGGCCTGGTTGACCTCGCCCACCAGCTCCAGCAGCGCCCCGTAAAGCGGGACTTCCTGCTTGTACATGTCGGACATGGCACGGGAAAACCGGGCGCGGATCGCGTCGGGGCTGACGAAGCTGGGCATGGCGAAACTCCGGGTGGGTGAGCTGTGCCTATGAAAGCGGGGAATGACCTGGCGTCGCAAGCGAAAAAAAGTCGGTGTTTCATTCCGAAAATTCGTGTTGCGCGCCCACCTGTTCCGACACCCAATCCACCAACGCCCGCACTTTCGGCACTTCCGCCGAATGCTCCTGGTACGCCAGGAAATACGCGCCGTTGCTGCGCATCGCGTGCGGCCATGGCACCACCAGTTTGCCCTCGGCCAGGTCGCGCGCCACCAGGTAGCGCGGCACCAACGCCACGCCGCAGCCTGACAGCGCGGCGCTGATGCACATGTAGAAGGTGTCGAAGCGCGGGCCGTGGTAGCTGTTGGCCGAGTGCAGGCCCTGTTCCAGGAACCATTCGTGCCAGGTCTCGGGCCGCGAGGTGCTTTGCAGCAGCACCTGTTGCGACAGCTCTTCGGCGCTACCCAATTCGTGGCCGCCCAGCAGGTCAGGGGCGCACACGGGCACCACTTCTTCGGTGAACAGCTCCATGCAGGTTGCGCCGGGCCAGGTGCCCTGGCCGAAGAAGAACACCACGTCGGCCTTGGCCTGCAGCAGGTTGAAGGGCTCCAGTTCGTTGCGGATGTCCAGGTGGATATTGGGGTGGCGCTTGCCGAAGCCCTTCAGGTGCGGAATCAACCAGCCGACGCCGAAGCTGGGCTGCGTGGCCACGGTCAGCACTTCGGTTTCCTGGCCGTAGGAGAGGATGTAGCGGCTGGACATGTCCACCTGCACCAGGATCTTGTTCACCTCGGCCAGGTACAGGCTGCCGGCCGGGGTCAGCTGCAGGCGCCGGCGAATGCGCAGGAACAGGTGGTGGCGCAGCATCTCTTCCAGTTGCGCCACCTGTTTGCTCACCGCGCTCTGGGTGAGGTGCAATTCCTCGGCGGCGCGGGTAAAACTCAAGTGCCGGGCGGCGGCTTCGAAGCACTGCAGGGCGGCCATCGAAGGCACCAGGCGTTTGGACATGTCGATCTCGGCGGGCAAACGGGTAAAACATCATGCCTGGGTGGAATGATGTGCTGAATAAAGGTCGTTTGTTGCGCATCACTATTCGGATTAATACTGATCCCATCGCTTGATTTCAACAACTCATCGCATGCAGGAGAAGAAAATGGTTGATGGACTGCTTCAGAGCCTCGGCGTCGCGGCCAGTGCCTACACCCACGGCAACCATCCCGTTCACACCCCCATCGATGGCAGCCAGATCGCCGCGGTGACCCTGGAAGACAAAGCCCAGGTGCTGGCCAAGATCGACGTTGCGCAAAAGGCCTTCCTGGCCTGGCGCGATGTGCCGGCGCCGCGCCGCGGTGAGTTGGTGCGCCTGTTCGGCGAAGTGCTGCGCCAGCACAAGGCCCAGCTGGGCGAGCTGGTGTCCATTGAAGCCGGCAAGATCACCCAGGAAGGCCTGGGCGAAGTGCAGGAAATGATCGACATCTGCGATTTCGCCGTGGGCCTGTCGCGCCAGCTGTACGGCCTGACCATCGCTTCTGAGCGCCCTGGCCACCACATGCGTGAAACCTGGCACCCGCTGGGCGTGGTCGGCGTAATCAGTGCCTTCAATTTCCCGGTGGCGGTGTGGGCATGGAACACCGCCCTGGCGCTGGTTGCCGGTGATTCGGTGATCTGGAAACCGTCGGAAAAAACCCCGCTCACCGCCCTGGCTTGCCAGGCCCTGTTTGAAAAAGCCCTGAAGCAATTCGGCGAAGCACCCGAGGGCCTGTGCCAGGTGGTGATCGGCGACCGTGAAGCCGGCGAAGCCCTGGTGGACGACCCGCGCGTGCCGCTGGTCAGCGCCACCGGCAGCACCCGCATGGGCCGCGAAGTGGGCCCACGCGTGGCGGCCCGCTTCGGCCGCAGCATTCTTGAGCTGGGTGGCAACAACGCCATGATCCTGGCCCCCAGCGCCGACCTCGACCTGGCCGTACGCGGCATCCTGTTCTCTGCCGTCGGTACCGCTGGCCAGCGCTGCACCACGCTGCGCCGGGTGATCGTGCATTCCTCCATCAAGGACGAAGTAGTGGCACGGGTGAAAGCGGCCTACGCCAAAGTGCGCATCGGCGACCCGCGCAAGGACAACCTGGTGGGCCCGCTGATCGACAAGGCGTCGTTCGACGCCATGCAAGGCGCGCTGGCCAAGGCCCGCGACGAAGGTGGCCAGGTGTTCGGTGGCGAGCGCCAGCTGGCGCAGCAATACCCTGATGCTTACTACGTGAGCCCGGCCATTGCCGAAATGCCAGGCCAGAGCGAGGTGGTGCGCCACGAGACCTTCGCGCCCATCCTGTACGTGCTGGCCTACGATGAATTCGAAGAGGCGCTGCGCCTGAACAACGAAGTGCCGCAAGGCCTGTCGTCGTGCATCTTCACCACCGACCTGCGCGAGGCTGAGCGCTTCCAGAGCGCCGCGGGCAGCGACTGCGGCATCGCCAACGTCAACATCGGCACCAGCGGCGCGGAAATCGGCGGGGCATTTGGTGGCGAGAAGGAAACCGGTGGTGGCCGCGAGTCGGGCTCCGATGCCTGGAAAGCCTACATGCGCCGCCAGACCAACACGGTGAACTACTCGCGCGAGCTGCCGCTGGCCCAGGGCATTGTGTTCGATTGAGTCCGGCCCCAGTGGCCCCTTTCCTTTGATTTGACCGGGTTCGCGTCATGACTCAATTGCGTCAGGAATGTCTTTGGGAACACCTCACACCGCCAGCTGCCGCCACTGCAGCACTGGCGGGCTCGGCCAAGGCCGATGTCTGCGTGATTGGCGGCGGCATCACCGGGCTCAATGCCGGCATCGCCCTGCTGGAGAAAGGCCAGCGGGTGGTGCTGCTTGAGGCGCATCAGGTCGGCCATGGCGGTTCGGGGCGCAATGTGGGGCTGGTCAACGCCGGCACCTGGATTCGCCCCGACGACGTCGAAGCCACCCTGGGCCGCGAGCAGGGCAGCCGCTTGAACAAGGTGTTGGGTGAAGCGCCGGCTGCGGTGTTCGCCATGATCGAGCGCCTGGGCATTGACTGCCAGGCGCGCAATGCCGGCACCCTGCACATGGCCCACAACGCTACCGGCGTGGCTGATCTGGAAAGCCGCAACGAGCAGTGGCGCCGCCGCGGTGCCGATGTGGAATTGCTGACCGGCGCGCGCTGCGAAGAATACTGCGGCACCACGAAAATTTCCGCCGCGCTGCTGGACCGGCGCGCGGGCACCATCAATCCCATGGCCTACACCCAAGGCCTGGCGGCGGCGGTGAAACGCCTGGGTGGCGCGGTTCACGAGCATTCGCCGGTGGAGCAGCTGCAACGCCAGGGCGATGGCTGGCTGGTGAAGACGGCCAGGGGCGAGGTCAGCGCCGCCAAGGTGGTGATCTCCACTGGCGCCTACACCGAAGGCGACTGGACCGACCTCAAGCGCCGCTACTTCCGTGGCTACTACTACCAGGTGGCCTCGAAGCCGCTGGTGGGCGCGGCCGCCGACGCGGTGCTGCGCCACGGCCAGGGCTCGTGGGACACCCGCACGGTGCTCAGCAGCATCCGCCGCGACGCCGATGGCCGCCTGTTGCTGGGCAGCATGGGCCGCGTCGACAACAAACCGGCCTGGTTCGTACGGCGCTGGGCCGACCGCATCCAGGGCCATTATTTCCCGGCCTTGGGCAAGGTCGATTGGGAGATGCACTGGACCGGCATCATCGACTTCACCCCCGACCACCTGATGCGCCTGTTCGAGCCGGCACCCGGGGTGGTCTCGGTGACCGGCTACAACGGCCGTGGCAACACCACCGGCACGGTAGTGGGCAAGGCGCTGGCGGACTACCTGCTGAGCGACGACCCGGCGGGGCTGCCGCTGCCGTTCTCGCTGGACAAGCCGGTGACGCGCCCGGCGTTGCGCACCGGCTTCTACGAGACGGGCTTCTCGCTGTACCACGCGGGGCAGTGTTTGCGGGTGGTGTTGTAGCGCGCGGACGCAGCCTTCGGCAGCTGCTACGGATTGTCGTCATCGCACACGGTTACGTAGCAGCTGCCGCAGGCTGCGTCAGCGTTCCTTCAGGTGCAACCAGTTAAGGAAGCCACCCTTGCGGATTTCCGTGGGCTTTTGCAGCAGCAACGACTGGCTCTTGCGCTGCCGGTAATGCTGAAGTTTGGTGAATGCTGCCAACACTTCGCTACGCTCGCCCATGCAGGCCTTCAGCGCCTGCTTGTCGATGCGGTACAGGATGCAGGTGGTCAGCGAGCGAAACTCCGCCAGCGAGGTACCCTCGGATACCAGGTTGTCCTCGCCCAGTATTTCCCCCGGGCCCATGCGCCCGGCCTCGACCATCTTTTCGCCATCCTTGATGCGCGCCGATACCACGCCGGTACCTATCACCAGGAGGAATTCGGACGTGGCACCGTAGGCCAGGATCAACTGGTCCTCCGGGTACTCCACCGGGGTCATGCTCTCGGCCAGGTGGTCCTTGTCCTCGTTGCTCAGCGAACGGAACACCCGCACTTCTTCCAGCAGGCTGCGCTGCCGCGACCATGGCCGCTCTGCGGCTTCCAGCGCCCAGCTCACGCCCGAGGCCTGCAGGTGCCGGTGCGCCAGGTCGAACAGCAGGTTCTGCGCTTCGGTCTTCTGGTCCATGGAACGGATGAAACCGCTGGCCTCGTACTCCATGTATTCCAGGGTAGAGGCCTTCACTGCAGCCTTGGGCTTGGGCGAAATCAGCAGTGCGGTGGTGCCTTGCAGGGCCTTTTCCAGCGCGTCCAGCACCTTGCGCGGGCGCACCTGGGCGGGCACGGCGATGCTGATGGACACGCCATGGATATTGCTGGGGCGGCTGAAGTTGAGAATTTTCGCCTTGGCCGCCACCGAATTGGGTATCACCGCCATGGCGCCGTTGCTGGTCATCAGGTGGGTGGCGCGCCAGTCGATGTCGACCACCTTGCCCTCGGTGCCGTCGATGGCGATCCAGTCATCCACCTGGTACGGCTTGGTGGTGTTCAGCACGATGCCGGAAAACACGTCGCTCAGGGTGCTTTGCAGCGCCAGGCCGACGATGATCGCCATGGCCCCGGAAGTCGCCAGCAGGCCTTTCACCGGTAGCTGCATCACATAGGCTGCAGCCGCGACGATAGCGATCAGGAAGATCACCGCGCCCATCACGTCCTGTAGCAAGCGCCCGGTATGGCCGTTGCGCTGGAAGATCAGGGCGCCGAGGATCACCGTCAGCAGGCGCGCGGCGAACAGCCACCAGACGATCTCCAGCAGCGTTGCCACCATGTTCAACGTGGCATCGTCAGGCCAGGGCGCGGGCGTCAGCGGGCTCATGCCGGTGGAGTTGAGCACCCAGCTGAACAGGATGAAGGCGCTGGCCCGGGTGGCCAGCCGGGCCATGCGGTGCTTCTGCGGGATCGAATGCCACACGGCCAGGTCGATCAACAGCAGCACGGTACCGATGGTCAACGGATGGTTACTGATCAATGAGAACATGGCGGCCCCAGGGCGATTCGGCTGTTCTAGTGTGTTCGAGTATGTGCCGCGCCGCCACTGTGGATCTTGAATGAATGGGCTTCGCCAGGCATCACTGATTATTGGGCCGATACTGCAACGCCTCCGCCACATGCCCCCGCCCAACCTGCTCCACCTCTTCCAGGTCCGCCAAGGTGCGCGCCACCTTCAACAGCCGATGCGCTGCCCGCAGTGACAGCGTCAGCCGCTCGCAGGCGGTTTCCAGCCATTGCTCATCGGCTGTGGATAACTTGCAGTGTGCCTTCAGCCCCGGCAGGTCGAGAAAGGCGTTGGCGCAGCCCTGGCGCCGCAGTTGCCGATCGCGTGCGGCGGCCACGCGTGCGGCAGCGTGGGCGGTGTCGTCGCCGGGCTGTGGGGTCGGGTTGAGGGCGGTGGTTTCGCGGGCGACGGTGACGTGCAGGTCGATGCGGTCCAGCAAGGGGCCGGAGAGTTTGTTGCGGTAGCGGGCGATCTGCTCGGTACTGCAACTGCAACGGCTGCTGGGGTCGCCGAGATATCCACAGGGGCAGGGGTTCATGGCCGCCACCAGCTGGAAGCGCGCGGGGAAACGGATTTTATCGCGGGCGCGGGCGATGACGATTTCGCCAGACTCCAGCGGTTCGCGCAGCACCTCCAGCACCTTGCGGTCGAACTCTGGAAGTTCGTCAAGAAACAGCACGCCGTGGTGGGCGAGGGTGATCTCCCCTGGCTGCGGGCGGCTGCCACCGCCAACCAGCGCCGCCCCGGAAGCTGAATGATGTGGGTGGCGAAACGGCCGCTGCGGCCAGTGCTTCAAAGGCGCCAGGCTGGCCACCGACTGTATGGCCGCGACCTCCAGCGCCTCGCGCTCATCCAGCGGCGGCAGCAGCCCGGGCAAGCGGCTGGCGAGCAGCGTCTTGCCGGTGCCGGGCGGGCCGCTGAACAGCAGGTTATGCGCCCCGGCGGCGGCTACCAGCAGGGCACGCTTGGCCGCCGGCTGGCCCTGCACCTCGCTGAGGTCGGGGTAGGGCCGGTCCAGCAGGATCAGGCCGTTGGAGCTGAAGGGGCTGATGCGCTGCTGGTCGTTGAAATGGCAGACCAGCTCCAGCAGGTTGCTGGCGGCAATGACCACCAGCCCTGACGCCAGGCTGGCCTCCTCGGCATTCTCGCAGGGCACCACCAGCGCCCGCCCGGCCTCGCGCGCAGCGAGCGCGGCAGGCAGCACGCCCTGCACCGGCCGTATCGCCCCCGACAACGCCAGCTCGCCCAGGCATTCCACATCCTGCAGCGCCGCCGTGGGGAACTGCCCGCTGGCAGCGAGAATGCCCAGGGCGATGGCCAGGTCGTAGCGGCCACCGTCCTTGGGCAGGTCCGCAGGTGCCAGGTTCTGGGTGATGCGCCGCGCGGGGAAATTCAGGTTCGAGTTGACGATGGCGCTGCGCACCCGGTCCTTGCTCTCCTTGACCGACGCTTCCGGCAGGCCCACCAGCGTCAGCGAAGGCAGGCCGTTGGCCAGGTGGGTTTCCACCGTGACGGCCGGCGCGCCGACCCCGACCTGGGCGCGGCTGTGGACAATGGCTAGGGACATGGTTGCTCCGTGCGTTGAAGGGTGACCGCTTCCTGCGGTTGTTGAAGGGTAGTGGGTGGGGGTAGGAATGCCACGGGGACATTGCATCGGGGTATTGCTGCGTTGTGCAGTGTTTGGTGGCTGCACTGCAATAGCAGACTCACTTTCCTGGTGATAGGATGCCGCCCCTTGATTTGGCGGGTGCGTACATGGATTTACTCACGAGACAGTACGAAAAGTTGGATGAGGAAGCTCCTTGCACAGCCATAGGAGAAATTATCGGCATGGGGGATTCAAGGCTCGTACCTTTTCTGTGTGCCGGGCATCGCTACCTTGCGAGCTACTCCCCGCTTGTGAGCCATGGGGAGGATGTAGCTGCCTCCATCAGAGGTATCGTCTTTCATGACACCCAGCACGTTGTAAGCGAAAGTGCTCAATTATTGAAATTCGCCCACTACGATTTTTTCTTTGGGGGGCAACGTTTCGAGCCGGCCCCGGCAGGCAGGTCCTTGCGCCGCCAGATGATGTTCCGCATCCCGGAACGCATTGCCCACGCTACGATGAAATTCATGGATTTCGACAAGCAGGTGGACGAGTTCTACTTCATTGCCGGGGGCGAGACCGACGACAGGCTCAGACAGCTGGATTTGTGGTACCAGCGCATCTCTGATAGATTCGATTTTCAAGCTTTGGGATTGACCCACATTCATCAAGCAAACGGGTGCTGGTATGGCTACCGCAAAATTCAACGTTAAAGACCTCCAAAAGATGAAGGCCTCTGCGCTTGCCAATCTGATGAAGTCCGTTGGACAAGCGGTTCAGCAAGGCAGCCTTGTACAATTGACTGGCAAGAAAGGCTCTTGATGCGCTTGTGACCATTTTTCTAAAACCGCCGAAAGGCGGTTTTTTTATGCCTCCGCATGTTGGTTGCCCCGATATCCGGATATTGCAAAGCGTCTGTGCTGAACTGCGATAGCGTTTAACCAGCTATATTCAGCGCGGCAAATCACTCATGAACGCCTCCAACCGCGACCTTAACCACCGCTCCCCCGGGTCCGTATCCATCACGCTCAACCACACCATCGACAGGTCCAGCGTGGGCGTGTCGAACGGCAGCGGCTCGGTGAACAGGTTGCCATAGGTGACCATGGCGTTGGCGGTGTAGTCCGGCGCGCCGGCGAGCAGGTCGGTGCCGGCCAGCAGGGCGGGCAGGGCGCTGTATTGGGGGACGGAGAGGACGACGTTGCGCTTGCGGCCGATTTCTTCCAGCCATTCGTCCACCACGCCGCTGGTGTTGGCCATGTGCGAGACCAGCACGTGGGGGCGTTCGCAGTATTCGTCGAGCGTCAGCGGACGGTCGGACTGGTCGGCGCGCAATATGCGCGGCTGGATGCGCCGCAGCAGTTTGCGCTTGGCGTTGGCCGGCAGGCCACGGGTCTGGCTGATGCCTACGGTGATCTCGCCGGAGGCGAGCAGGTCGGGTACGCGCCAGTAGTCCACGTGTTGCACCACGAATACCACCTTCGGCGCCTCTTGGCGCAGGGCGCGCAGCAGCGGGGGCAGCAGGCCGAACTCGACGTCGTCGGACAGGCCTATGCGGAAGGTGGAGGTGCTGACGGCGGGGTCGAAGTCGTGGCTCAGGCTGATGGCGATGGACAGCGCGTCCAGGGCCGGCGACAGGTGCCGGGCCAGTTCCTCGGCGCGGGCGGTGGGCTCCATGCGGTGGCCCACCCGCACGAACAATGGGTCGTTGAACATGCTGCGCAGGCGGTTGAGCGCCGAGCTGATGGTGGGCTGGCCAAGGAACAGCTTTTCGGCGACGCGGGTGACGTTGCGCTCAAGCATCAAGGTCTCGAAAACCACCATGAGGTTGATGTCGGCCTTGCGCAATTCATTGCGGTTCATCGGCGGCTGCCCCCAGTCCATTCGCGTATGGCTGGAGTGTAGAGGGGCGGGTTTGTATGACGCAATGCTACAAACCCAATGCCTTGTAGCAGCGGCCACAGGCCGCGCCACCGGGCGCGAGGCGAGCCGTTATTGCGCGGGCGGCGCCAGGCGGGCTTCGAGCTCGGCCATCTTCGCTTCCAACGCTTCAAGGCGCGCGCGGGTGCGGGCCAACACCACCATCTGGCTATCGAATTCGTCCCGGCTTACCAGGTCCAGCTTGCTGAAGCCGCTTTGCAGCAGCACCTTAAACTGGCTTTCCAGTTCGGCGCGGGGCTGGCTGGTGTCGCTGCTGAACAGGCGCGAGGCGTGGTCGCCAAGGGCGTCGAGGAAGGCTTTGGGCGCAAGCATGGTGAAATTCCTGAATCTGATGGCCTGGAGTGTAACACGCAGGCGTCTATAGTCAGTGGCGTGGCGGCCGCACGGTTTTTGCGCATCGCCGCGTTCGTGTGCGCACCAGGATAGGGCGCAACCGTTGATCAGATCTGGAACTTGGGCTGGCGGCAGGGGTAAACGAGCCGAATTTGTTGGGTTGCACGGACATGGCAAGCTTTCTGCTTACACACCAATGACCCATGCACTGATGCAGTCGATGTGACGAATGCAGTGCGCAGGCGGAGCGGGATGTGTTTCGTCAGGAGCGGTACTGGTGGTCGGTCAGGGGATGTGGGACCGACGACGCGTTACAAAGCCAGGCACTGCGCTTAGACTTGAGCTGGGTTTGTTTTCCTGGGGCAAGTCCACTAATTCGGGAGAGAGTTTCATGAAGCTAGTCACTGCCATCATCAAGCCGTTCAAATTGGACGACGTACGCGAGTCGCTGTCCGAAATCGGCGTGCAGGGCATTACCGTAACCGAGGTGAAAGGCTTCGGGCGCCAGAAAGGCCACACCGAGCTGTATCGCGGCGCGGAATACGTGGTCGACTTCCTGCCCAAGGTGAAGATCGATGTCGCCATTGACGACAAGGATCTGGACCGGGTGATCGAGGCGATCACCAAGGCTGCCAACACCGGCAAGATCGGCGACGGCAAGATTTTCGTGGTGAATCTGGAACAGGCCATTCGCATCCGTACCGGCGAAACCGATACCGACGCGATCTAAAGCCGCCCCAAACCCCAAAGCCCCAGGAGATAACAACATGACTCTGCGTCGTTTCGCAGGGCTAGGAGCCCTTTTGTCCCTCGTTTTGCCAACGCTTGCGCTGGCAGCCGACGAGGTGGCAGCCCCCGCCGCCCCCGTACTCAACTCCGGTGACACCGCCTGGATGCTGACCTCCACCGCCCTGGTGCTGTTCATGACCATCCCGGGCCTGGCCTTGTTCTACGGCGGCATGGTCCGCTCCAAGAACATCCTGTCGGTAATGATGCAGTGCTTCGCCATCACCGGCCTGATCAGCATTCTGTGGACGATCTACGGTTACAGCCTGGCGTTCGATACCACCGGTATGGAAGCTGGGGTGGTCAACTACAACTCCTTCTTCGGCGGCATGGCCAAGGCTTTCCTGGCGGGCATCACCCCGGCCAGCATCACCGGCCCTGCGGCGCTGATTCCTGAAGCCGTGTTCGTCACCTTCCAGATGACCTTCGCCATCATCACCCCGGCGCTGATCGTGGGTGCCTTCGCCGAGCGCATGAAGTTCTCGGCCATGCTGGTGTTCATGGGCATCTGGTTCACCCTGGTGTACGCACCGATCGCGCACATGGTCTGGTCCGGTCCGGGTTCGCTGCTGGGTGACTGGGGCGTGCTGGACTTCGCCGGTGGTACCGTGGTGCACATCAACGCCGGTATTGCAGGCCTGGTGGCGTGCCTGGTGCTGGGCAAGCGCAAAGGCTTCCCGACCACCCCAATGGCCCCGCACAACCTGGGCTACACCCTGATGGGCGCCGCCATGCTGTGGGTAGGCTGGTTCGGCTTCAACGCCGGTTCCGCCGCTGCTGCCAACGGCACCGCCGGCATGGCCATGCTGGTTACCCAGATCGCCACCGCTGCCGCCGCACTGGGCTGGATGTTCGCCGAGTGGATCACCCACGGCAAACCTAGCGCCCTGGGCATCGCATCGGGCGTGGTAGCTGGCCTGGTAGCCATCACCCCGGCTGCCGGTACCGTGGGCCCGATGGGCGCCCTGGTGATTGGCCTTGCCGCAGGCGTGGTGTGTTTCTTCTGCGCCACTACCCTGAAACGCAAACTGGGCTACGACGACTCCCTGGACGCCTTCGGCGTGCACGGTATCGGCGGTATCCTCGGTGCCATCCTCACCGGTGTATTCGCAGCCCCTTCGCTGGGCGGCTTCGGCACCGTGACCGACATCGGTGCCCAGGTCTGGATTCAGTTCAAGGGCGTGGCGTTCACCATCGTCTACACCGCCGTGGTGACCTACATCATCCTCAAGGTGCTGGACGTGGTCATGGGCCTGCGCGTCAACGACGAAGAAGAGTCGGTTGGCCTGGACCTGGCGCAACACAACGAGCGCGGCTACAACCTGTAACCGCCTGCGAAAAAATGCCCGGCTTGCCGGGCATTTTTTTGCCTGCGATTTGTCATTTACCCAAGGCGCAAACGGTTTCTGCTAGCCAAGTCCCGACAACCGCGACAGATAGGCGATTGGCTTACAGGGAATGATGAATTTAGCCCCTTTGCTTTTTCCCAGAGCGCGCTAGAATGCGCCCCGAACGTGTGGAGAATGGTATGTGGCAGCAACGGTTGATCACCTTGAAGCCAAGGCCGCGCGGCTTTCACCTGGTAACGGATGAGCTGCTGCACGACTGGCCAGAGTTGCGTGCATGCCGAATCGGCCTGCTGCACCTGCTGCTGCAACATACGTCGGCTTCGTTGACCATCAACGAAAATGCCGACCCTGCGGTTCGTCGCGATTTCGAGCGTTTTTTCAACCGCCTGGTGCCTCAGGGCGTCAGCGGTTACGAACACAACGACGAGGGCGCGGATGACCTGCCGGCGCACTTCAAGGCCAGTTTGCTAGGCTGTCAACTGACGTTGCCGGTGCGGGACGGGCGGCTGGCGCTGGGTACCTGGCAAGGCGTGTATTTGGGTGAGCACCGTGATCATGGCGGTGCTCGCAGGGTGCTCGTCACGTTGCAGGGCGAGGCCAATTGAACGTCGGCAAACCGACGGATAAGAATTTTTCCCGGCAGCCATCGACAGACGGTCAGGCTGGGCTATAAATAATCTGCTTTTCGCAAGTCATGAGGTAGAACATGAGCGACGATGATCTGGAAAACGACGAACTCGAAGTAGGTGACGAGGACGATACCGAGGAAGGCCTGGAAGCGGCAGCTGAAGACGTTGCCGACGACAGCGGCGACGATACCCCCGCGCCCTCGGCCAAAGGCAAATCCAAGGCTGCAGTGTCGGTAGACGAACTGCCAAGCATTGAAGCCAAGAACAAGGAGCGTGATGCCCTTGCCCGTGCAATGGAAGAATTCCTGGCACGTGGTGGCAAGGTGCAGGAAGTCGAGGCCAACGTGGTCGCCGACCCGCCCAAGAAGCCGGACAACAAATACGGCAGCCGCCCTATCTGAGTCCTTGCTTGCATGAAAAAAGCCCGCCGTCGCTGCGGGCTTTTTCATGCCTGGGGATTGGTTATTTCCAGCCCGCCAGCACCTGCGGGATCTCCAGCAGGCTGCGCACCTCGGCGTCCGGCTTGTGGTCGGCCTGCCAGGTTTTGCCCTGCGGGTTGTACCAGATGGCGCGGAAGCCAGCCTGCTGGGCGCCGAAGATATCGTCGCCGGGGTGGTCACCCACGTGCACCGCAGCGCTGGCCGCCACGCCGCCAGCGCGCTTCAGCGCCTCGTTGAACAGCGCCGGGTCGGGTTTGCCGATGCCCAGGTCTTCGGCGCACAGGGCGAAGCCGAAGCGGTCGGCCAGGCCCAGCCGGCGCACGTCGGCGTTGCCGTTGGTGACCACGCCCAGGGTGTAGCGCTGGCCCAGTTGCTCCAATGCGGGCAGCACCTCGGGGAACACCTCGATCTGGTGCCGGGCATGCAGGAATACTTCGAAGCTTTTTTGCGCCAGCGGCTCTGCTTCAGCCTCGGGGTAGTCGGCCTCGCGCAGGGCTTGCAGCAGCACCAGCCGGCGCAGCGCACTGATGCGGTGCTTCAGGCCAGGCTCGGCGTCCACCAGGCGCTGGCGAATGGCGAACAAGTGCTCGACTTCCACGCCGCCCAGTTTTGGTGCGTGCTTCGCCAGCCAATCGCGCAGCACCGCTTCGGCGCTGACGATAACGGGCGCGGTGTCCCACAGGGTGTCGTCGAGGTCGAAGGTAATCAGCTCGATGCTCATGTGTCACTGTCCTTGCTGCGTTTGGCCCGTGGGTGGGCGCTGTCGTAGACCGTGGCCAAGTGCTGGAAGTCCAGGTGGGTGTAGATCTGCGTGGTGGCGATGTCGGCATGGCCGAGCATTTCCTGCACCGCGCGCAGGTCCTGGGAGGACTCCAGCAAATGGCTGGCGAAAGAGTGCCGCAGCATGTGCGGGTGCAGGTTCTGGCCCAGCTCGCGTTCACCCGCGGCCTTGACCCGCAGCTGAATGGCCCGCGGGCCCAGGCGCCGGCCCTGCTGGCTGACGAACACGGCATCGTCGGCAGGGTTGCTCAGGCCGCGCAGGGGCAGCCATTGCTGCAGCGCTTCGCGCGCCTTGCGGCCTACCGGCAGCACGCGGGTCTTGCTGCCCTTGCCGTGCACCTGCACCAGGCCGTCAGCCAGGTCCAGCTGCTCAAGGTTCAGGCTGGTCAGCTCCGAAAGGCGCAGGCCAGAGGAGTAGAACAGCTCCAGCATGGCCTGGTCGCGGTGGGCGAGAAAATCATCCTCCACGGCGCCTTCCAGCAGCTGCAACGCGCGGTCGGTGTCGAGGGTGCGCGGCAGGCGGCGCTCGCCCTTGGGCGGTGACAGGCCATTGGCCGGGTCGTGGCTGCAGATGCCTTCGCGGTTGAGGTAGCGATACAAGCCGCGCACGGCCGACAGCAGGCGCGCCAGGCTGCGCGAGGATTGCCCCTGCTGGTGCAGGCGGGCGACCAGGCGGCGCAGTTGCTGGATGTCCAGCGCGTTCCAGCTGGCCAGCTGTTCCTTCGTGCAGAACGCCAACACCTTGTCCAGGTCGCGCCGGTAGGCTTGCAGGGTGTGGTCGGACACTTGCCGCTCACTGCGCAAGTGCGCGCAGTAAGCGTCCAGGTGCGCCTGCACGGTCAGCGTACCGAGCGCAGGCTGCTGGTGAAGCGCGGCAGCACGCGGCCCAGGATCTCGGCGATGTAGCTCAGGAACAGCGTGCCCACCGAGCTTTTGTAGTGCTGCGGGTCGCGGCTGCCGATGGCCAGCACGCCGTGCAGGCCTTGATGCGTGAGCGCTACCACGGCGGTGGAGCCGACCTGCTTGCGCTGTTCCTCGCCGAACAGGAAATCCAGCTCGTGGTCGCGCAGGCTGCCGCTGACGGTCTTGCCGCCCGACAGCAGGGCGCCGATGGCCTGGTGCGCTTCGCTGCTGCTGACCCAGCGGCCCACCGGGGTGGCAATTTCGCTGAACAGGATAAGGCTGACGAAGGGCACCTGGAATTCCTGGCGCAGGCTGTCTTCCACGGCAATGACCACTTCCTCCAGGCTGGCAGCATCGAGGATGTCGAGGATCAGCCGGCGGGTCTTGTCGAACAGGCGGTCGTTGTCGCGGGCCACGTCCATGAGTTGCGAAAGGCGGTGGCGCATCTCGATGTTGCGCTCGCGCAGCAGCTTCATCTGCCGCTCCACCAGCGACACGGTGTCGCCACGCTGGTGCGGCAGGCGCAGGCTGAGCAGCAGTTCTTCGCGTTCCACGAAGAACTCCGGGTTGGCCTGCAGGAATGCTGCCACCGCGTCCGCCCCGGGGGCCGGCGCCGCGCTGTCCTCAACGGTATCAAGGGGCTGTGGTGCAGGTGCCTGGGGCTTCTTGGTCATGGTCGTGGCTCGCTCATAGACGCACTTGTCCTTCGTAGACGCGCACCGCCGGGCCGGTCATCAGCACGGGCTGGCCGGGGCCCGCCCATTCGATGGACAGGCGCCCGCCGGGCAGGTCGATCAACAGCGGTGAATCCATCCAGCCCTGGCTGATGGCGGCAACCGCCGCGGCGCAGGCGCCGGTACCGCAGGCCTGGGTTTCCCCGGCGCCACGTTCCCATACGCGAAGTTGCGCGCGCTGACGGTCGACCACGTGCAGGAAGCCGACGTTCACCCGCGCCGGGAAGCGCGGATGGTGTTCGATTTTCGGGCCCAGCTGGTGCACCGGCGCGGCGTTGATGTCGTCGACCTTCAGCACCGCGTGGGGGTTGCCCATGGACACCGCAGCCAGGTTCACCACCTGGCCGTCGACTTCCACGTCGTAATTCTTCGCCTGGGCGTCGGCCACGAACGGGATGTCGGCGGGCACCAGGCGCGGTGGGCCCATGTCGACGCTGATCTGGCCGTCGTTGCGGATATCCAGCTCGATGATACCGCTCTTGGTTTCCACCCGAATGCGCTTCTTGGCGGTCAGGCGCTTGTCCAGCACGAAGCGGGCGAAGCAGCGCGCACCGTTGCCGCACTGCTCCACTTCCGAGCCGTCGGAATTGAAGATGCGGTAGCGGAAGTCGACGTCCGGGTTGCTTGGCGCCTCCACCAGCAGCAGTTGGTCGAAGCCGACGCCGGTGTGGCGGTCGCCCCATTGTTTGGCATGCTTGGGCAGGATATGTGCGTGTTGGCTGACCAGGTCCAGGACCATGAAGTCATTGCCCAGCCCATGCATTTTGGTAAAGCGCAGCAGCATGGGTTTACTCCGGCAACAGGCTTTCGCCCGCGAACAGTTCGGCGACCGTTTCACGGCGGCGCACTTCAAACGCCTGGTCGGCATCGACCAGCACTTCAGCGGCACGGCCGCGGGTGTTGTAGTTCGAGCTCATGACGAAACCATACGCTCCGGCCGAACGCACGGCCAGCAGGTCGCCTTCGGCAAGGGCCAGCTGGCGCGCCTTGGCGAGGAAGTCGCCGGTCTCGCAGATGGGCCCGACGATGTCATAGCTGCGGCCTTCGCCTTCGCGTGGCTGCACGGCGCTGACATCCATCCAGGCCTGGTACAGGGCCGGGCGGATCAGGTCGTTCATGGCCGCATCGACGATGGCGAAGTCCTTGTGGTCGGTGTGCTTGAGGTATTCGACCCTGGTCAGCAGCACGCCGGCATTGGCGACTATGTAGCGGCCCGGCTCGAACACCAGCGCCAGGTCGCGGCCCTGCAGGCGCTCGCGCACAGCCTTGATGTAGTCGCCGGCCAGTGGCGGTTGCTCGTCCTGGTAGCGCACGCCCAGGCCACCGCCCAGGTCGATGTGCTGCAGGAAGATGCCGCAGTCGCCCAGGCGGTCGACCAGGCCCAGCAGGCGGTCGAGCGCGTCGAGGAAGGGTTCCAGGCTGGTGAGCTGCGAGCCGATGTGGCAATCGACGCCGACCACTTCCAGGTTCGGCAGCTGGGCTGCGCGGATGTAGACATCCTCGGCCGCGACGATGTCGATGCCGAACTTGTTTTCCGCAAGGCCGGTGGAGATGTAGGGGTGGGTGCCGGCGTCGACGTCCGGGTTCACCCGCAACGACACCGGGGCGCGCACGCCCATCTCGGCAGCCACTTGCTGCAGGCGTTCCAGCTCGTCGGTGGACTCGACATTGAAGCAGTGCACACCCACTTCCAGGGCGCGGCGCATGTCTTCGCGGGTCTTGCCGACGCCGGAAAACACCACGCGGTCGGCACGGCCGCCAGCGGCCAGGACGCGTTCCAGTTCACCGCCCGAGACAATGTCGAACCCTGCGCCCAGGCGCGCCAGCAGATTCAGCACGCCCAGGTTGGAGTTGGCCTTGACCGCGAAGCAGACCAGGTGCGACATGCCCGCGAGGGCGTCGGCATAGGCCCGGTACTGCTGTTCGATGTGTGCACGGGAATAGACATAGGTTGGCGTGCCGAAGCGTTCGGCAATGGAGGCCAACGACACGCCTTCCGCGAACAGCTCACCGCCGCGGTAGTTGAAAGCGTCCATGGTCTTCCCTTACATCATGTGTTTGTGCGATTTCGACGGGTTGTCTTGTTCCACGGTGGATTTTTGGCCGTCTGGCAGGAACAGCGGGCCTTTCTGGCCGCAGGCGGACAGCAGGCAAGCAACCGCGACGAGCGCAGCGAGGGCGGAAATCAGGCGCTTCATGGCGAAATCCTTTGTAAAAGCATTAATTGCGCCCGAGTATACCGGCCACCCGGCAGCTTGCCTATTGATGCCCGGTGGCCGCCGCGCCAAGGGGTAGTTGGTCGTAATAACTTTGCAATCGGCCGCCGCTGCTCGTATCTTCCCGCGCTTGCAGTGTGATTGGACACTTACGAGGTTCCCGCAATGAGTTTGACCGAAGCGCGTTTTCATGACCTGGTCGATGCCACGCAACAGGCATTGGAAGAACTGTTCGAAGACCACGCCGACGACGTCGAGATTTCGTCCGGCCTGATGACCATCAAGTTCGACAACGGCAGCCAGCTGATCATCAGCCGCCAGGAACCCCTGCGTCAGCTGTGGCTGGCCGCGCGTTCGGGTGGCTACCACTTCGACTACGACGAAGAGTCGGGCAAGTGGGTGTGCGAGAAGTCCGATGAGCTGCTGGGCGAGATCCTCACCCGCGCCACCTGGGAACAGGCCGGCGTGAAGCTGGACTTCGAAGAGATCTGAGCGTGACCACTCCAACACCGGCGGCCCGCCCGCCCAAGCCCTTGTTCAGCAACGTCAGCCCGGCGGTGCCGTCACCGTGCATCAGCCTGTGCCGGCTGGATGAGCAGAAGGTCTGCAAGGGCTGCTTCCGCCATGTGGAAGACATTCGCGAATGGCGTTCGGCCGACGACGCCCGTCGTCGGCAGATCTGCGAACAGGCCGCCCTGCGCCGCGCCGCCTGCTGAGCCTACATCTGGCTTAGAGCGTTGTTCAACGAGCGCTCCAGGTCAGCCTTGTAGCGCAGGTACAGATGGGTGGCGCCGGGCGCGTCGCCCAGCAGGCCGGACAGGTCCAGGTCGGTGATGTAGCAGCGGTAGGCCATTGGCTCGTTGCGCTGCTTCAGGATCTGCCGGGCCACCGCGCTGAACAGCTGGTCGCCATGTTCCAATTCGGAAAATTCCCGCTGGTTGCAGTACAGGGTCACGTGCACCTGGCCTGGCAGCGAGCGCTCGATAATTGCCTGCACGTCGTAATAGCGCTTGGTGGTTGCCGTGGGCGGTACCGGCCGTGGTTCGACGCTGCGCGCACGGCCGCTGCCGGCGGGCAGCAGTTGGTAATACAGCACTTCCTGGGCATGGCCGTCCAACGCCTGCAACGCGTTGCGGCGGTACAGCACCGACTGCAGGAAGCGTTGCATGGGCACCAGCAGGCTGGCTTCGTCATGGAACGGCAGGCGCTGGTGCCATAGCGCATTCAGCTCATCCAGCACGTAGATGTCTGCCCAGCTGTCCTGCAGGCGGTAGAACAGCTGGATGCATTCGGGCTGGCCCAGCGGCAGCACCACCGCCAGGTCGTGATCTTCCAGGGCATTGGCGTCCAGGTGCAGGGGGCTGTAGCCGGGCAGGTCCTCGCCCAGGTACTGCACCAGCGAAGCCACCGTAGGCAGTGCCATGTGGCGTACCTTGCCCGGCACCAGCTCCAGCACGTGATACTGCTGCTGTATCTGAATCAGGTAACGGTAACTCAGGCCGCTGCGCAACAGCTGCTGGGCGGTGGTCAGCAGGGCTTCGACGCGCTGGCCGATGGCCTGGGCGCGGTTGTGGCAGAAGCAGCGTACGCGCAGCCGTGGCACATTACCCGCCGGCAAAGTGTTGAGGTAGTCGCGCAGGCAGTCCATCAGCGCCGTGGGCCCGTCGAAACGGTTCACCAGCACCTCGTTCCAGCTGTTCAGGGTGACCTGGTCCAGGGTCAGCACCAGGTTCTCCCGCACGCCTGCGTAGCTCAGCGAGTCAGTGCGCTCGGTGGTCATCAGGATGTTCAGGTCGCGGTGATGCTTGAGTGGGTCGACGCCCACGTTCACCAACAACAGCACCTCTACCGGCACCGTGGGGCGCAGCAGCTGCTCATCGGCGACGGTGCCCAGGGGCAGCGGGATGCTCTGCTGCAGGCTGGCGATCAGGTTGAACAGCTCGAATTCGGTCAGGTCACTTTCGCCGGGGTGCAAGGCCAGGCGCGTACTGCTGTCAATGACGCCGTTGCGGTGGCACCACACCAGCATCTCCAGCAACTGCCGGCTGCGCTTGAAGGGCGCGAAGTGCTCCCATTCGTAGGCGCCCAGGTTGCCGTTGTACAGGCCCCATAGCACTTGCCCGGGCTCTTTGCGGTTAGGCGACTGCACCAGCGTGAGGGTGTCTTCGGCAAGGTCCGGGGCGATGCCCGGGTTGATGAACTCGACCTTGCCGGCCTTGCGCTCAAAGGCGGCGTACAGGCGCCGGCCGAGGATGCTCAGGTCGCGGCTGTTGATCAGGTTCACCGCCTGCTGGTCGCGGGCAAATTGCGTGAGGAAGCGGTAGCTGTAGTTGAGCTCGTTCACCAGTGCCCGCCGTTCGCTGGTCACCTGGCGCACTTTCCACTGGCTGCGGCTGTCCAGCAGCGCCAGGTGGCGGTTGTCCCAGCCCCATTGCGCGGCCAGGCGCTGCATCACCTCGCGCTGCCAGCTGGCCGGGCGCTGGCGGGAGCCTGCGGTGAGCTTCTTGTTGACCTTCAGGTACAGGCTGCGGCGCACCAGCTCCAGGCGGTCGATGTCGCCGCGCGCCAGCAGGTATTCCTCGATGCGCCGGTACACCACCATGTACGGGTCCAGTTCGTCGATGTCGACCTGGTTGGCGTACACCGCCTGCTTCAGGCGCAGGCTGAGGCAACCTACCTGCGGGTGCTCGCTGGCGTAGACCTCGGTCAGCAGCAGCTTGAGCACCGACTTGTAGGGCGAGTCGATGCCCTTGAACAGCTGCCACAGGCCGGCGCCGATGAACTCGCCCGCCGGGATGTGCGCCATGTGGCCCAGGTCCAGCACGTCTTCGGCGCGGATGAAACGCTTGCCCAGCAAGGTCTCGGTGTACTGCACGTAGCGCGGCTCTTCGTAGGCCGGCACCAGCCACCACAGGGGCGTGCGCCCGGCCAGCCAGATGGCGGTGCGGTAGAACTCATCCAGCAGCAGGTAGTGCTGGCTGGTGCCGCAGTCTTCGGAACTGAGTTCGCTGTCGCGCTCGCCACGCACGAAGCGAGGCGGGTCAATCAGGAAAAAGTGCGCTTCGGCGCCCTGGGTAGCGGCCCAGGCCTCCAGCAACTGGCATTTTTTGCGCAGCTCGGCGATTTCGTCGGCGCCCAGTTCGGTGTCATGGCACACCCAGAAATCCATGTCGCTCTGCTCGGCCTGGGCCAGCGTGCCCAGGCTGCCCATCAGGAACAGGCCGTGCAGCGGGCGCGGTGGGTTGCCGTGGCGCACCTTGTAGGAAAACGAGCGGGTCAGGCGCTGCGCTTCGGCCAGCACCTCGGGTTCGGGTTCGTAGTTCGACAGCCCCGCCGGGGTGTTGCCCGACACATAGCCAGGCAGCAGTGGGTGGTTGACGTGGAAGAACAACGGCAACAGGGTCAGCACTTGTTGCTGGCGGGTCGATAACCCGTCCATGGCGCGGCGCAGCCGGCCCTGGTTCAGCGTCAGGAAGCGCGCACGCAGGGTGGCGAGAACCTTGCGATCGATTCCCTCGTCCAGGTCGGGGCGAATTTCATGGGTGCGCGGCATCTGAGGCTCGAATCGACTGCTTGACGGCATGACTGGGGCGGGGCGGAAAACCCGCCATCAGCCTGTTATCGGCAGTCTTGAGAGGAATATGAGCCAGGGCGGCAAAAAAGTTGGCACGCCGGTACCCTCAGTGGCACCGGCGCAACGCTGGGTTCAGGCCGGTTCGCCGACGCCGAGCACCGTCAGCAGGGCGCGGGCATGCTGTGCGGCCTGCAGCCCGCCGCTGGTCAGGTAGCCGCCGTCGACCTGGGTAATCAGTTCCTTTTCGTGCAGCCGTCTGGCCGCCGCGATGGCCTGGGGAGTGGCGGTGTGATGGACTTTGAGGCCTTCCTGGGTGTTGTCCAGATTGAACAGCGCGAGGATTTCCAGTTCGGCGACCAGCTCAGGGGTATACGACATAGGTACTCCGGACTTTTCTAGGAATAGACGGCCAACCCCAGCGGGGACAGGCCGTGGAGGCCCCGGTGTGCGTGAGGGCAGCGGGGCAATTCCAGTGTAGTAAGGCCGCAGCGATTCTGCCGGGAAAGTCAGTCCTGCTCGGGCTTGGCCTCGGGCGGCAGCTCTGGCAGGGCGCGCAGGGCTTTTTCATACCATTCGGTATCGAACGCGCGGTCTTCTTCGAGGATTTTGTCGATTTCGACGGCCAGTACATGGGCCATCATTTCGAGGATGTCGTCGCGCTCGTAGCCGACCAGCGTCAACTTGTTGAACGTGGCCTTGGCGGCAGGCGGGTTGTCGCTTTCGATCTGGTTTTCGATGGCCTGGACCAGGGTGTCTTCGGCGAATTGTTCGTCTTCGTCGTTCTGGATATCGGTTGGCTCGCTCATGGGCGGCTCCTGATCAAAAAAAGGGGGGCGCTACAAGCCCCGTAGCCGCTACCAGGGGCAGCGGCTACGGGTGCCGGTCAGCGCTGGGCCAGCAAGGCCTGGCCGCGGATGACGGCAGTGCGTACCTGGGCCGGTGCGGTGCCGCCGATGTGGTCGCGGGCGTTGACCGAACCTTCCAGGGTCAGCACTTCGAACACGTCCTGGTCGATCTGGTCGCTGAAGCGGCGCAGTTCTTCCAGGCTCATCTCGGCCAGGTCCTTGCCGCTGTCCACGCCGTATTTCACTGCGTGGCCAACGATTTCGTGGCAGTCGCGGAACGGCAGGCCACGGCGCACCAGGTAGTCGGCAAGGTCGGTTGCCGTGGAGAACCCACGCAGGGCCGCTTCACGCATGATGGCGTGCTTGGGCTTGATGGCCGGGATCATGTCGGCGAAGGCACGCAGCGAGTCGCGCAGGGTGTCGGCGGCGTCGAACAGCGGCTCCTTGTCTTCCTGGTTGTCCTTGTTGTACGCCAGTGGCTGGCCTTTCATCAGGGTCAGCAGGCCCATCAGCGCGCCGAACACGCGGCCGCTCTTGCCGCGCACCAGCTCGGGCACGTCGGGGTTTTTCTTTTGCGGCATGATCGAGCTGCCGGTGCAGAAGCGGTCCGGCAGGTCGATGAACTGGAACTGGGCGCTGGTCCACAGCACCAGCTCTTCGGAGAACCGCGACAGGTGCATCATGGCGATGCTGGCTGCGGCGCAGAATTCGATGGCGAAGTCACGGTCCGACACGCCGTCCAGCGAGTTGCCGCCCACGGCTTCGAAGCCCAGCAGCTGGCAGGTCAGCTCGCGGTCGATCGGGTAGGTGGTGCCGGCCAGCGCGGCGCTGCCCAGCGGCATGCGGTTGGCGCGCTTGCGGCAATCCACCAGGCGCTCGTAGTCGCGGCTGAGCATTTCGAACCAGGCCAGCAGGTGGTGGCCGAAAGTAACCGGTTGTGCGGTCTGCAGGTGGGTGAAGCCGGGCATGATGGTCTCGGCTTCGCGCTCGGCCTGCTCCAGCAGGCCTTTCTGCAGGCGGGTGATCTCGCCCAGGATCAGGTCAATCTCGTCACGCAGCCACAGGCGGATGTCAGTAGCCACCTGGTCGTTGCGGCTGCGGCCGGTGTGCAGCTTCTTGCCGGTGATGCCGATGCGGTCGGTCAGGCGTGCCTCGATGTTCATGTGCACGTCTTCCAGGTCCACACGCCACTCGAAAGTGCCGGCCTCGATCTCGCCCTGGATGGTTTTCAGGCCATCGACAATGGTGTCGCGCTCGGCCTCGGTGAGCACGCCGACCTTGGCCAGCATGGTCGCGTGGGCGATCGAGCCCATGATGTCGTGACGGTAGAGGCGCTGGTCGAAGTTGACGGATGCGGTGAAGCGGGCGACAAAGGCGTCGACGGGCTCACTGAAGCGGCCGCCCCAGGACTGGTTGGTCTTGTCAGTACTCATGAATTCGCTCGTTGAAGGCGTGAACGGGAAATTGGCTGCAATAATAACAGGGCTTCAATCCGGTCGGGGATCGAGTGCCCAGTGGAATGCACATAATGCCTACAGATGGACGCAAGGCCGCACGCCACCAGCGTGCACAACAGGAGTTCTTCCTGCCGGTGCTGTGCGAGGCGCAGGCGTTGCTGGTGCTGGTGATGCTGGCCGAGCTGCTGGTGTTGGTGCTGGTGCTGGCCGAACCCATGGGCCCCGGTTTTGACTGGCCGCGCCTGGCCCTGACGTCGCTGTTCGTGCAATGGCTGGTGCTGCTGTCGGCAGCGCTGCTGTGCGGCCTGCGGCCCTGGCTTGCACGCCTGCACCCCGGTGCTGCGGGTGCCACCTGCTGCGCCCTGGTGGTGAGCCTGACCCTGCTGGCCACCTGGCTTACCGATTACCTGCACTTGGTGCCGGCCACGCCCGCTTCGGATTTTTCCTTCGGTGTATTCAACCGTTACCTGCGGCACGGGCTGATTGCGCTGATCATGTCGGCGCTGTTGTTGCGCTACTTTTACCTGCAGAGCCAGTGGCGCATCCAGCAACAGGCAGAGCTGCAGGCGCGCCTGGAGGCCCTGCAGGCACGCATCAAGCCCCACTTCCTGTTCAACACGCTTAACAGTATCGCCAGCCTGGTGGCGGTGGACGCCGTGCGTGCCGAGCAGGCGGTGCTGGACCTCTCCGACCTGTTTCGCGCCAGCCTCGGCAAGGCCGGCACGCTGGTGAGCTGGGGCGAGGAACTGGCGCTGTCGAAACGATATTTACGGATTGAGCAATATCGTCTTGGCGAGCGTCTACAGTTGGACTGGAGGATCGACACAATTCCCGATGACCTGCCGATCCCGCAGCTAACCTTACAACCGTTGTTGGAGAACGCCCTGATCCACGGAGTGGCCCCTCGAATAGAAGGGGGTGTGATCCGGGTGGAAGCCGACTATAAAGGGGGAGAGTTCATATTGTGTGTAAGCAATCCCTACGACGAAGCCGCCCAGCCGCGGGTTTCGGGCGGTACTCATCAGGCACTGACGAATATTGGTGCTCGACTTGCGGCACTTTTTGGCCCGCGCGCGAGTCTGAGCGTGGATCGCCGTGACGGTCGTCACTTCACCTGTCTACGCTATCCTTGTGCGAGACTCACGCAGGAATCCAGTGCTATATGAATGTCCTGATCGTTGATGACGAACCCCTGGCCCGCGAGCGCTTGAGCCGATTGGTAAGCGACCTCGAGGGTTACAGTGTGCTTGAGCCCAGCGCCACCAATGGCGAGGAGGCCCTGGCCCTTATCGACAGCCTCAAGCCCGACGTGGTGTTGCTCGACATCCGCATGCCCGGCCTTGATGGTCTGCAGGTTGCAGCCAAGCTGTGCGAGCGCGAAGCGCCGCCGGCGGTTGTGTTTTGTACCGCCCATGACGAGTTCGCCCTGGACGCCTTCCAGACCAGCGCTTTGGGCTACCTGGTGAAGCCGGTGCGCCCCGAGCACCTGCTCGAAGCGCTGAAGAAGGCCGAGCGCCCCAACCGTGCCCAGCTTGCCGCGCTGACCCGCCCGGCTGCCGAAAGCGGTAGCGGCCCGCGCACCCATATCAGTGCGCGCACCCGTAAGGGTATCGAGCTGATCCCGCTGGACCAGGTCATCTATTTCATCGCTGACCACAAGTACGTGACCCTGCGCCATGAAGGCGGTGAGGTGCTGCTCGACGAGCCCCTGAAGGCGCTGGAAGATGAGTTCGGTGACCGCTTCGTGCGTATCCACCGCAACGCGCTGGTAGCGCGCGACCGCATCGAGCGCCTGCAGCGCACGCCCCTGGGGCATTTCCAATTGTTCCTCAAGGGCCTCAATGGCGATGCGCTGATTGTCAGCCGCCGCCACGTGGCCGGTGTGCGCAAAATGATGCAACAGTTGTAGTGCGTCCGGGGCGGGCGAACCCGCTCCGGCCGACATGCTGCTCCCGCGATGCTGGTATGATCGGCCTATCTACCCAGCACGGATTGATTCATGCCTACTCGCGAGATCCGCATCGCCACCCGTAAAAGCGCCCTGGCCCTGTGGCAGGCCGAATACGTCAAGGCCCGCCTGGAACAGGCACACCCTGGCCTGTTGGTGACCCTGGTGCCGATGGTCAGCCGCGGCGACAAGCTGCTCGACTCGCCCCTGTCGAAAATCGGCGGCAAGGGCCTGTTCGTCAAGGAGCTGGAAAACGCCCTGCTCGACAACGAAGCCGACATTGCCGTGCACTCCATGAAAGACGTGCCCATGGACTTCCCCGAAGGCCTGGGCCTGTACGTCATCTGCGAACGCGAAGACCCGCGCGACGCGTTCGTTTCCAACACCTACGCAAGCCTTGATGCGCTGCCGGCCGGCAGCGTGGTCGGCACCTCCAGCCTGCGCCGCCAGACCCAGTTGCTGGCGCGCCGGCCCGACCTGCAGATCCGCTTCCTGCGCGGCAACGTCAACACCCGCCTGGCCAAGCTCGACGCTGGCGAGTACGACGCGATCATTCTCGCGGCCGCCGGCCTTATCCGCCTGGGCTTCGAAGACCGCATCACCGACAGCATCAGCATCGAGCACAGCCTGCCTGCGGGCGGCCAGGGCGCGGTGGGTATCGAGTGCCGCACCGGCGACAGTGAGATCCACGCCCTGCTGGCGCCGCTGCATCACCACGACACTGCGGCACGGGTCACCGCCGAGCGCGCCTTGAACAAGCACCTCAACGGCGGCTGCCAAGTGCCAATCGCCTGTTACGCCGTGCTTGAAGGTGAGCAACTGTGGCTGCGTGGCCTGGTGGGTGCGCCCGACGGCGGCCGCCTGCTGAGCGCGCAGGCCCGCGCACCGCGGGCCGAGGCCGAACGCCTGGGTATCGAGGTGGCTGAAGCATTGCTCAAGCAGGGCGCCGATCAGATCCTCAAAGCCGTGTACGGCGAGGAAGGCCACCCGTGAATGGCTGGCGCCTGCTGCTGACCCGCCCGGCCGAGGAATCGGCCGCCGTGGCGCAAGCGCTGGGCGCCGCCGGCATCTACAGCGCAAGCCTGCCGCTGCTGAGCATCGAACCGTTGCCCGTGACGCCTGAAATGATCACCCAGGTGCTGGCGCTGGCGCAGTACTGCGCGGTCATTGCGGTGAGCAAGCCTGCGGCGCGCCTGGGGCTGGACCTGGTCGACCAGTACTGGCCGCAGCCGCCTATACAGAGTTGGTTCAGCGTGGGCACCGCCACTGCCGCCATCCTCGAGGACTACGGCCTGCGCGTGCATGTGCCGCCAGAGGGCGACGACAGCGAAGCACTGCTGGCCCTGCCGGCGTTGGCCGACGCGCTGGCCCAACCGTACCCGCGGGTGTTGATACTGCGGGGCGAAGGTGGCCGCGAGTTGTTGGCCGAGCACTTGCGCGAGCGGGGTGCTACTGTCGATTATCTGCAGCTCTACCGTCGCAGCCTGCCCACTTATCCGGCGCAGGCGCTGTACCAGCGGGTAACGGCGGAACGCCTGAACGCGCTGGTGGTCAGCAGTGGGCAGGGTTTTGAGCATTTGCAGCAACTGGCCGGTGAACACTGGCCACAATTGGCTGGGCTGCCGCTGTTCGTGCCCAGCCCGCGAGTCGCCGCCCAGGCCCGGGCCGCCGGCGCTCGCCATGTAGTGGATTGCCGTGGTGCGAGTACCGCGGCCTTGCTGGCGGCCCTGCAAGAACACCGCCTACCCGGGTGAAACCTGCCCAATGCAAAGGATGGATACGTGAGCGAAACAGTCTTGCCCCAAGATGATCTGCAGTCGACGCCCCAGGCGGCTGTCCCCCCTGCGGTGAAGAAGCCCGGCCGTGGTGCGGCCGGTATCGCGGTCGTGGCCTTGCTGCTGGGCGCCGCAGGCGTGGCGGTCGGCGGCTGGAGCGTCTGGCAGTTGCGCCAGTTGCAGGCCGGCCACCAGGCCCAGTCCGGGCAACTGCAAGCGCTCGACAGCCAGGCCCAGGCGCTCAGCCAGGGCGAACAGGCCTTGACCAGCCGCCTTGGGCAGCTGCCCAGCGCTGATGAATTGGAAGACCGCCGGCGCCTGGTAGCGCAGCTGCAGGGCGACCAGCAGCGCCTCAGCCAACGCCTCGAAACCGTGCTTGGCGCCAGCCGCAAGGACTGGCGCCTGGCCGAGGCCGAGCACTTGCTGCGCCTGGCCAGCCTGCGGCTCTCGGCGTTGCAGGACATCGCCAGCGCCAAGGCGCTGGTGCAGGGTGCGGACGAGATCCTGCGTGAACAGGATGACCCGTCGGCCTTCGCGGCGCGCGAGCAGTTGGCCAAGACCCTGGCGGCGCTGGCCAGCGTCGAGCAACCCGACCGTACCGGCCTGTTCCTCCAACTGGGTGCACTGCGCGACCAGACCGTGGGGCTCTCGGCCCTGGCGCCGGAGTTCCAGGCCCAGGGTGATGCCGCGCGTGCTGCACTGGCCGGCGATGATGATCGTTGGGAGCGCTGGTGGCACAAGATCTCCAGCTATTTCCGCGTCGACTTCCGCCCTGACGAAAACATTCGGCCGTTGCTGGCTGGGCAGAGCCTGAACCAGGTGCGCCTGGCCCTGAGCCTGGCGATCGAGCAGGCGCAATGGGCGGCGTTGAATGGCGAACCCAAAGTGTACGGCCAGGCGCTGGACGAGGCGCGCAGCATCCTGCTGGCCAGCTTCAACCAGGACAACACCGAAAGCCGCGCCATGCTGGCCGGCCTCGACGCCCTCAAGGGCCAGCCGGTGTCGGTGGTTACCCCAGACCTGAACGCCAGCCTGGAAGCCGTGCAGAACTACCTTGAGCATCGGCACATGCCCGCCGAGGCGCTGATGACCCAGCCGCAAGCGGGGGCGCGCCAATGAAGCGTGCCTATGTCCTGGTCTTCATCGCCATTGCCGTGGCCGTCGGCCTGGGGCTGGGCATCGCCAAGCACCCTGGCTACGTGCTGATCGATTACCCGCACGTGTTCCGCTACGAGTCGGGGCTGTGGTCCACCCTGGCTGCCTTGGTGGTGCTGGTACTGGTGGTGTTCGTGTTGTGGGTGCTGCTCAGCCTGGTGCTGACTTCCGCAGGCGTGGTCAACCCCTGGTCCGGCCGCAACCGCCAGCGCCGTGTGCAAGTCGCCATCGAGCAGGGCCAGCTGGACCTGGCCGAAGGGCGCTGGGCCAGCGCCCAACGCAACCTGCACCGCGCCGCCGAAGGCGAGCGCCAACCCTTGCTGTATTACCTGGGCGCCGCCCGTGCCGCCAATGAGCTGGGCCGTCACGAAGACAGCGACAACCTGCTTGAGCGAGCCCTGGAGCGCCAACCGCAGGCCGAGCTTGCCGTGGCCCTCACCCACGCGCAGCTGCAGGTGGACCGCAACGACATGGAGGGCGCGCGCAGCACCCTGGAAGCCATGCGCGAACGCCACCCCGGCAACGTCCAGGTGCTGCGGCAATTGCAGCGCCTGCACCAGCAACGGGGCGACTGGACTTCCGTCATCCACCTGCTGCCCGAGCTGCGCAAGAGCAAGGCGGTCACGGCCGCTGAACTCACCGCGCTCGAGCATCGTGCCTGGGGTGAAAACCTTACGCTGACCTCCACCCGCGAAGACGGTGAGGCGGCGGTCGAAGCCCTCAAGCGCGCCTGGGAGCAGCTCAGTGCCGGCCAGCGCCAGGAGCCTGCCCTGGTACTGGCCTACGCCGACCAGCTGCGCCAGTTGGGCGCGCAGGCCGAGGCCGAAGCCATTCTGCGTGCTGCCCTCAAGCGCGGTTACGACAGCCACCTGGCTCGCCTGTATGGCTTGGTGGTGGGCAGCGACCCTGCCAAGCAGCTGCAAACGGCCGAGGGCTGGCTCAAGCAGCATGGCGACGACTCCAGCCTGCTGCTGACCCTGGGGCGTCTCAGCCTGCAGAACAGCCTGTGGGGCAAGGCACGCGACTATCTGGAAAGCAGCCTGCGCCTGCAACGCAACCCGGAAGCGTGCGCCGAGCTGGCGCGCCTGCTGGCCCGCCTGGGTGACACCGAGCGCAGCAACCAGCTGTTCCAGGAAGGCCTGGGCCTGCTGGATGAACGCCTGCTGGCACTGCCGCTGCCGGAGCCGGCACGCGCCTGAAGCACTTGTCGTAGAGCGCCTGGTAACGCTGCTCATGCGTTGCCAGGCGGGCTCCTGCACTCGCCTTTCTCTATCCCTTCAATCCCAGTCGGAATTTCCCTACACGAATTGGGAAATGTCCTTCAGGACACAGCTTGAAAGCATTCACGGCTTTCCTCTAACGTAGTTTTCCAACTGTCGCGTTACTGGATTTGCCATGGTACTGGCTCGATCGCGGTCCTTGTTTGTGCTGGGTTTCCTCATGTCCACGGGCGTTCTTGCCGCAGCGTATTACCTGCAATGGCAGGTGGGCCTGGTGCCGTGTTCATTGTGCCTGGTGCAGCGCTTTTTCATTGCCCTGCTGGCCGTCTCGTGCCTGGCCGCCTGCTTGCACCGTCCCGGGCCGCGGGGCATCCGTGGGTATCTGTGGGCCAATACCCTGCTGATCATGGCGGCGGCTGCGGCGGCATTGCGGCAGCTGTGGCTGCAAGCCAATGGCGAGCAACCCAAGGTGGCCTGCCAGCCCGGCCTTGACTACCTGATGGCTACCTTACCCTTCCCCGACGCGCTCAGGACCTTGCTGCTGGGCACGCCTGAATGCGCCCGCGTCAATTGGACGCTGCTGGACATGAGTGTCCCGGAATGGAGCCTTCTGGCCCTGATCGGGCTGCTGCTGTTAACCCTGGTGGGGTGGCTGCAAGCGTTGCGCAGGGGCGCTCGCGCCCCGTCGTGACGGGGTGCGAGTCCCGGTTTTCCGGGGCGTGGTGCCAGTGCCCTGGTTAAACACTTGTATGAACTTTATCGAAGGGGCACTTGAAGCGGCAGACGCACGGGCATAATCTCCCAGCACGCACCATAGAAAAACAGACTGCTTCGATTGCTGCTTTTTCCGAACGGTTCCGCATCCCAGCTGTCTTGGAATGGGCCGATGGCGGCATGACCCAAAAGGGAAGAAAAGACCATGTTGGAAAGTTGTCAGAATGCTCAGGAACGCTGGGGTGGGGTGCACAAGCTGATTGACCGCTGGCTGCAGGAGCGGCAAAAGCTGGTCGAGGCTTTCGACAAGCTCGGCGAAACGCCAGAAGCGCTGGCCGGCAACCGCAAGAAGCTCAAGGAGTTCTGCGGCGTGCTGGTGGACTACGTGTCCGCAGGGCACTTCGAGGTCTACGAGCAACTGATCGCCGAAGCCAAGGCGTTCGATGATGAGCGCGGCCTGGAACTGGCCGACACGATTTTCCCGCGCATCGAGGCCATTACCCAGTTCGCGCTGGATTTCAATGACCATTGCGACAAGGGCGACTGCTCGTGTGCAACCACCTTGACCGGCAAGCTCAAGGAGCTGGGTTCAAGGCTGCACGAACGTTTCGAGCTGGAAGACTGCCTGATCGAAGTGCTGCACAACGCGCACAAGGAAGAAGGTGCCGCCGTTCAGGCGTGAACCGGCCATCAGCACTGCAGGGCGGGGGCGTCAGGCGCCCACGTCGAGCAGGCTGATTTCAAACACCAGTGGGCTATAGGGCGGAATCAGGTCCCCCGCACCGTCAGCGCCATAAGCCTGCTGCGACGCAATCACTACCCGCCATTTCGCACCCTTGGGCATCTTCAGCAAGGCTGTGCGCCACCCGGCAATCACGCTGTCCAGGCGGAACCACTGCGCTTGCTGGTTCTGGTCGAACACCGTGCCATCGGGCAGCATGCCCTTGTACGTCACCTGCACGCGGCCATTGGCCGTTGGCATCGGCCCGTTACCGGGCGCCAGTTCGGTCACCAATACCCCGTCCGCAAGTTCATGCACCCCAGCCCTGGTGCGTTCGCCCGCCATGAAGCGCTGTTCGGCCATCAATGCCTTTTCCACAGGCGAGGGCGCAGGCTCGGCACTGGCCTGGGCGTCATGTTCGCGCAGGATCTGTTCGATGCGTTCGGGTGGCAGCGCCAGTGGCTTGTTCTCGTAGGATTGCTGCAGCCCCTGGATAAGCGCCTGAATGTCCACGCCAGGCGCCTCTTCGCGCAAACGCTCGCCCAGGCTGGCGCCGAGGCTGTAGGCCAGGTCGTGGGGGGTGGCAGGCTCATCGGCGTGGGCGATGCCAATCAACAGCCATGACGACAACAGCAGGTAACGCGACATGGAGGAATTCCCTGTTCGAAGGCGGGTGATTATGCCAGTCTCGCAAGTTGCCAGGCGAAGAGATTTCAGGCCCATGACAGCAGACTTTTCCATAACTTCTACACTTGTCTCGAACTGCCTTTAAAAACAACTTTGCCCAGGCATGCAACGCGGCTCGTTTGGCACTGTCAACAATGTCTAGCGGTGACACTTGCACAGGTCTAGTATGAGCCGCAATCACGTCAGCCAGGAGGTAACCCATGTCGGCTAACAAGAAGCCAGTCAATACCCCGTTGCATTTGCTCCAACAGCTTTCGAGCAGCCTGCTCGAGCATTTGGAAAGCGCCTGTTCCCAGGCCCTGGCTGATGCCGAGAAACTGCTTGCCAAGTTGGAAAAACAACGCGGCAAGGCTCAGGAAAAACTGCACAAGTCACGCAGCAAACTTCAAGACGCGGCCACCGCAGGCAAAGCCAAGGCCCAGGCCAAGGCAAAAACGGCCGGTGCTGAACTTGAAGAATTGCTTGAAGCATTGAAAGAGCGCCAGGCCGAAACCCGTAATTACATCGTGCAACTCAAGCGCGATGCCCAGGAAAGTTTGAAGTTGGCCCAGGGCGTTGGTCGTGTGCATGAAGCCGCTGGCAAGGCGTTGACCCAGCGTTCGGCCAAGCCTGCTGCCGCCACGGCACCGGCCAGGAAAACCCCGGCGCGTGCCGCTGCCAAGCCTGCCACCGCCACCAAGGCTGCGGCCAGCAAGCCAGCTGCTGCCAAGCCAGCCGCCAAAGCTGTTGCTGCCAAACCTGCGGCCAAGGCCACCACCGCCAAGCCTGCAGCCAAGCCGGCTGTTGCGAAGACAGCTGCAGCCAAGCCCGCTGCCGCGAAACCGGCCGCTACCAAGGCGCCGGTCAAGGCAGCTGCCAAGCCTGCTGCGGCTAAACCTGCAGCGAAGGCCGCTAGCACCGCCAAACCTGCAGCCAAACCTGCCGCCGCCAAGCCTGCGGCTAAACCTGCCGCCAAACCAGCGGCCAAAGCTGCGCCACGTACCGCCGCGAAGAAACCAGCTGCCCCAGCAGTCAAGGCTGCCGCTACCCCTGCTGCCAGCGCCCCAACCCCGGCCGCTGCGGCCCCGGCGCCTTCGAGCCCGGCCAACAGCAGCGCGCCAGCGCCAAGCGCTTCCTAACCGGCGACACTCGCGGCGTGCAGCCTTTGCAGCGCGCCGCGTTGTTTCTCCCGGGCAATGGGCGGCGCCACGCCGTCCAGCCAGGCCGCCAGGTCGTCGGCACCCTCTGCCTGCCAGTCCTGGGCAAGCAACTCGATGCGTTCCAGCAATTGCCGTTCGGCTTCCAGCTCCAAGGCTTTCACCTGCTCGCGTAATGCTTCCAGCTCCGGGTCGCCGGCGGCCGCGTCGCGCCAGTTCTGGCGCAGTTGGCGCAAGGGCCGTATTACCTCGTCGTGCCAAGGCTGCCCCAGGTCGCGCAGGCGCGCCAGGCGGTCGCCGTTGCAGGCCACCCCCAATTGTCCCAGCCATGCCGCCCCCAGCAGCAGGCACACGTTCGCGCCTTCGGCCTGCAGTTCAAGGCAGGCTTGCTCAATGCCCAGGCGAGTGTAAAGATCCAGAGAAAAGCCCCACAGGTCAGAGTGCATAGTCCTTCTCGCGCCAGTTGTCGTCGAAGCTGGTAGACTCCGCCGCCATTATGATTCGACTTCAAAGCCTTACTTTACAGCGTGGCCCGCAGCGTCTGCTAGAAGACGCCGAGCTGACCCTGCACGCCGGTCAGAAAGCCGGCCTGATCGGTGCCAACGGCGCCGGCAAATCCACCCTGTTCGCCCTGCTGCGCGGCGAGCTCGTGCCCGATTCCGGTGACTGTTTGCTGCCGGCTGATTGGCGTATAGCTCACATGCGCCAGGAAGTCGATACCCTCGACAGAATAGCCGTTGACTACGTTCTCGACGGGGATTTGCGCCTGCGCGAGGTGCAGCAGCAGTTGGCCGTGGCCGAGGCCGCCCATGACGGCGCCGCACTCGCCCGCTTGCATGCCGAGCTGGACAGCGCCGACGGTTATACCGCCGATGCGCGGGCCCGCAAGCTGCTGGCCGGCCTGGGGTTCACCAACGAGCAGATGGACCGGCAGGTAGCCAGCTTCTCCGGTGGCTGGCGGATGCGCCTGAACCTGGCGCAGGCCCTGATGTGCCCGTCCGACCTGCTGCTGCTCGACGAGCCCACCAACCACCTGGACCTCGACGCCATCCTGTGGCTGGAAGACTGGCTCAAGAGCTACCCAGGCACCTTGATGCTGATTTCCCACGACCGCGACTTCCTCGATGCCGTGGTCGACCACGTGGCCCATGTAGAACAGTGCAAGCTGACCCTGTACCGGGGCGGCTACACCGCGTTCGAGCGCGCCCGTGCCGAGCGCCTGGCGCAGCAGCAGCAAGCCTACGAGAAGCAGCAGGCCCAGCGCGCGCACATGGAAAAGTACATCGCGCGCTTCAAGGCCCAAGCCACCAAGGCTCGTCAGGCGCAAAGCCGGATCAAGGCGCTGGAGCGGATGGAAGAGCTGTCCGCCGCCCACGTCGATTCGCCATTCGACTTCGTTTTCCGCGAATCGCAGAAAATCTCCAGCCCCTTGCTGGACCTGTCCGAAGGCCGCCTGGGCTATGGCGACAAGGTCATCCTGGAGAAGGTCAAGCTGCAGTTGACCCCGGGCGCGCGCATCGGCCTGCTTGGCCCCAACGGCGCCGGCAAGTCGACCCTGATCAAGAACCTCGCCGGCGAGCTGTCGCCCATCGGCGGGCGCCTGGTGCGCGGTGAAAACCTCACCGTGGGTTACTTCGCCCAGCACCAGCTCGACTCGCTGGACAGCAAGGCCAGCCCGCTGCTGCACCTGCAACGCCTGGCGCCGACCGAGCGCGAACAGACCCTGCGCGACTTCCTCGGCGGTTTCGACTTCCGTGGCGCACGTATCGACGAGCCGGTGCTGAACTTCTCCGGTGGTGAAAAGGCGCGACTGGCCTTGGCACTCATTGCCTGGGAGCGGCCGAACCTGCTGCTGCTCGACGAACCCACCAACCACCTGGACCTGGAAATGCGCCTGGCGCTGACCATGGCCTTGCAGGAATTCAGTGGCGCGGTGTTGGTGGTCTCCCACGACCGTCACCTGCTCAAAAGCACCACCGACGACTTCCTGCTGGTGGCTGACGGCAAGGTCGAAGCCTTCGACGGCGACCTGGACGACTACACCCGCTGGCTGGCCGACTACCGCCTGCGCAATGCGCCGGTGAGCAGCACCCCGGTCAACCCGGACAAGACCGACAAAAAGGCCCAGCGCCAAGCCGCAGCTGCCCTGCGCCAGCAGTTGGCACCGCACAAGCGCGAAGCTGACAAACTGGAAGCTGAACTGGGCAAGGTCCATGAGCAGTTGGCCAAGGTCGAGGCTGCGTTGGGTGACAGCGGTATCTATGAGGCCGCCCGCAAGGACGAGCTGCGCGACCAGCTGGCCCAGCAGGCCAAGCTCAAGGCCCGCGAGGCCGAGCTGGAAGAGGCCTGGATGCTGGCGCTGGAAACCCTGGAAACCATGCAGGCTGAGCTCGAAGCGTTGTCTTAGTGGTGCCTTGGACGCCGCCTGCGGCAGCTGCTACGGATTTTCGTAGCAGCGGCCGCAGGCCGCGTCCGGCCGCAAAACCGATATTCTCGTGGCGTTTTCCCCCCGCAAGCAGTAGGTTTACCGGTCTACTGATTTTGTTACGAGGTGCGTCATGGCGCTGCAAACCTGGCTGGCATTCTTTGCCGCCTGCTGGATCATCAGTCTTTCCCCGGGCGCTGGCGCAATCGCGTCGATGTCCTGCGGCCTGCAGTACGGTTTCGTACGCGGCTACTGGAACGCACTAGGGCTGCAACTGGGCCTGATCCTGCAGATCGCCATCATCGCCGCCGGCCTTGGCGCCGTGTTGGCCGCCTCGGCCACCGCGTTCACGCTGATCAAATGGTTCGGCGTGTTCTACCTCGTCTACCTGGCGATCAAGCAGTGGCGCGCCCTGCCCATGGACATGTCCACCGATTCGGCCGTGCGCCCCATCGGCAAACCCATGAGCCTGGTGTTCCGTGGCTTCCTGGTCAACGTCAGCAACCCCAAGGCCCTGGTGTTCATGCTGGCGGTGCTGCCGCAGTTCATCAACCCCCACGAGCCGCTGGTGGCGCAGTACGTGACCATCGCCGCCACCATGATCACCGTCGACCTGCTGGTCATGGCCGGCTACACCGGCCTTGCCGCCAAGGTGCTGCGCCTGCTGCGCACGCCCCAGCAGCAACGGCGCGTCAACCGCACCTTCGCCGGCCTGTTCATCGCTGCCGCGACCCTGCTGGCCACCCTGCGCCGCGCGCCGGTGTAGGCGGCCACTGCAACAGGTACAAAAAAGCCCACCGAAGTGGGCTTTTGCGTTTCTGGCGTATCAGTTGCCGAACCATTTACTTGAACGGTTGACGTCGGCCTTGCCAGTGTCTTCCAGCAGCGCCTTGGTGCCGGAGCTGACATTGCGCGTGGCATCGGCCTTGGATTGCACCACGTCGGTCTGGGCAGCGCTGCTGCGCAGGTCGGCGTCGATGTAGTCGTTGGCGCGGTCGGCCTTGGCTTTCATCGCTTGCAGCTTGAGCTTGCGCTCTTCGATGTCCAGGGCGCGGTCTTCGTCTTCCTGTTGCTCGGCGCGGGTGCGCAGGCGGGTGTTTTCCTGGGCGACGGCCTTGCGCTCGGCGGCTACCTGTTCGGCGGCACGCGCCTGCGCAGCGGCACGGGCGCGGCGATTGGCTTCGTCGCGGGCCTGGGCCTTGGCCTGCTGGTCTTCCCATTGGCGCTGGTAAGCGGCCTGCTGGGCGGCTTCCACTTGCTGTTGCTGGACTTCGATCTGGTGCAGCTGGTCGAATTGCCCGGCATCGGCCTGGGCCGCCAGCAGCGACAGGGTCAAGGCAATGAGTGTGCGATTCATGATCGGTTTCAGCCTTTGACAGGTTCAGGGCAGGTGGCGTTAGGCTGGATGCGGGTTTCGTTGTTGAGCATCATCACCATCAGCGAAACGCTACCCGGGGTGAATTGGCAAGGCTTGCCAACCTGAGCCGAGGTGTAGATCTTGCCGTTGTCCGAGTAGCCCAGTAGCACGCCTGGCACCAGGCTGGTTTCGCTGACCATGGAGCCGGCCAGGGCACCTGCGGCGCCGCCGCCCACTGCGCCGATCACGCCGGTGTCGCGGTTGTGGCTGGCGCCCAGTGCGCCGCCGCCGACTGCGCCCAGCAGGCCGCCCACAACTTGCGCGGCCTGACGGTTGGCGGCGTTGCTGACTTTGATCTTGGTAGGGGAAACGGTCAGGATCTGCACAGTCTTGGCAGGCTGCTTGGTGTTGACCTGGCTGGCGTCGAACACGTCTGCCTGGTAGTCCTCACCGGTGGCTTGGCAGCCGGCGAGTGCGGCAGCGAGGGAAAGAACAGCCACGGTTTGCTTGAACATGAAATTACTTCCTTGCATCCATTTAGGTGAAACGGCTTCCTTGCGCCCATCGGTATTGCCACGCAACGAAATCGCCTTGTGTCTTGAAAACGACAATGTCAATTTGCTATCAAGAAAATTGTAACTAAAACAAACTAGTTAGTGAACTATTTAATCGCTCGACAGTCTTCAGCGCGCAGGCGATTGCCATCGTCGGTGCCGTACACTGGCGTTTTTTTCCAGCAGTGAGTCAACCATGCGCGTTTGGATCGATGCCGACGCCTGCCCCAAGGCGGCCAAGGATCAAGTCATCAAGTTTGCCCTCAAGCGCCAGTTCGAGGTGCTGATGGTGGCGGGGGTGCCCCTGATCAAGCCGGCGTTCGCCTGCGTGAAGCTGGTGGTGGTGCCGGCGGGGCCGGATGCGGCGGACGATTACCTGGTGGAACACGCCGTGCCGGGGGAATTGGTGATCTGCAGCGACGTGCCTTTGGCCGACCGGCTGGTGAAAAAGGGCGTGGCCTGCCTGGACCCACGCGGCAAGGAGTTCGACGAGCGCAATATGGGCGAGCGCCTGGCAGTGCGCAACCTGTTCACCGACCTGCGCGAGCAGGGGCAGGTGGGTGGTGGCCAGGCAGGGTACGGGGACAAGGACAAGCAGGCGTTTGCCAATAGCCTGGACCGCATTCTCACCCGCCTGGCGCGCAGCTGAAAAAACTCCCGTAGCAGCGGCCGCAGGCCGCGTCCCGCGTATGCCCGGACGCAGCCTTTGGCAGCTGCTACGCGGTGGTGAGCTCCAGCACCCGGTCCACCAGTTTGTTGATGCCTTCGGCGGCCTCGCCGATGGATTTCGCGCTCATGTAGGCAGGCGTGCTCACCAGCTTGCGCGCCGTGTCTTCGACAATGTCGCCGACCGCGCAGCGTTCGTGGGTGCCGCCCATCTTGTCGATGGCCTTGGCCGTTTCCTCGTCGGTGCCGATGGTGCAGGTCACGCCCGGGCCGTAGATCTTCGCGGCCAGGGCTGGGGAGATGCAGATCAACCCCACCGGCTTGCCGGCTTCAGCGAAGGCTTCAGCCAGTTCCAGCAGCTGCGGGTTCAGCGTGCAGCCAGCGCCCTGGGTGGCGAAGTTGGAAAGGTTTTTGGCCGCACCGAAGCCGCCGGGCACGATCAGCGCATCGAATTCGTCGACATCGGCGTCGGCGAGGTCCTTGACCTCGCCGCGGGCGATGCGCGCCGACTCGACCAGCACGTTGCGGGTCTCGGGCATTTCCGCGCCGGTGAGGTGGTTGATCACGTGCATCTGCTGGATGTTCGGCGCAAAGCATTGCACCTGTGCGCCGCGCTGGTTCAGGCGCAGCAGGGTGATCACGCTTTCATGGATTTCGGCGCCGTCATAGACGCCGCAGCCGGATAGGATTACGGCAACTTTCTTGGTCATGCTCACTTCTCCCAACGCTGTCCCTGTATACCTGAGCTTACCAGTACATGGAGCACACGGGCGGCGTTGGGTTCAGTGGCCGTTACTCGGCGTTTTGGCTAGCGGCCAACTTGCGCGCCACCCGGGCCGCCTTGATGCGCCGGCGCAGCCACAGCAGGCCACCCAGCACCAGCAGGCCACCCAGCACCCACAGCTCGTATTTCTTGATGTTGCCCAGCAGCCCTTCGAGGATGGCGCCGAAGTGGTAGGCTGCCAGGGCCAGCACCGTGGCCCATACCGCAGCGCCAATGCCGTTGAGCAGCAGGTAGCGACGCGGCGGGTAGCCGGACAGGCCAATGGCCACGGGCATCACTGTGCGCAGGCCGTAGACGAAGCGGAAGCTCAGCACCCAGATGTCGGGGTGCTTGCGAATGTGCTCCAGCGCCCGGTCGCCCATGAGCTGCCAGCGCGGTTTGCGCGCGAGCAATTTGCGCCCATGCTTGCGCCCCAGGAAATACCACAGCTGGTCGCCGGCGTAGCTGCCGAAGAAGGCAACCACCACCACCAGGTTGATATCCATGTATCCGCGGAACGCAAGAAACCCGGCCAGGACCAGAATCGTCTCGCCTTCGAAAAACGTACCAAGAAAGAGGGCCAGGTAGCCGAAATCCTGCAGAAATTGTTGGAGCATTGTCTGGATGCTGGCGAAATGAACGCGCAGCCTAACCCGTCGCGGCCATTCGTGAAAGTGTCGAAATGTGTCTCGACGTGAACAGCGTGCAGAATGACAATGTCTGAGGCTATCTGGATGGCGTTGACGCAAGATTGTCATGCAACCGTCATAATGGCCGCTTATAACTGTCGCGCCGGCCCGCACGCGTGGGCCCAGGAGTTTGCCGTGAGCCGTGCCCGCGCCCTGCGCCTGCCCTCCAGCCACCGTCAGTGTGATGAGTTGGCGTCCCGCCTCGTCAGTGCTATTAGCCCCACTGCCGACGACACGATCGTGCCAGATGCTGCCTCACCTGATTGCAAACCGTGCCGCTCAACTGAATGAGAGGGCAATTGAGCCCTTCAGGAACGCTAGATGAATAACGAAGCACTTCACGAAACTGCCGTGAAAGAAGCACAGCCCGTGCTTGAGCAGATCATCGAAACGCCACCGGCCATGGAACCGGTCGAAGAGCCCGTGGCCGACGCCACGCCCACCAGCGCCCCGGCGCCGGTGGCCGTGCCGGGCCTGGATGACAGCAGCCTGTACATCCACCGCGAGCTTTCCCAGTTGCAGTTCAACATCCGCGTGCTGGAACAGGCACTGGATGAGTCGTACCCGCTGCTGGAACGCCTGAAGTTCCTGCTGATCTTCTCCAGCAACCTTGATGAGTTCTTCGAGATCCGCGTGGCGGGCCTGAAGAAACAGATCACCTTCGCCCGTGAACAGGCTGGCGCCGATGGCCTGCAGCCGCACCAGGCGCTGGCGCGCATCAGCGAGCTGGTACACGGCCATGTGGACCGCCAGTACGCGATCCTCAACGATATCCTGCTGCCCGAGCTTGAGAAGCACCAGGTGCGCTTCATCCGCCGCCGTAACTGGACCACCAAGCTCAAGACCTGGGTGCGCCGCTACTTCCGCGACGAAATCGCGCCGATTATCACCCCCATCGGCCTCGACCCTACGCACCCGTTCCCGTTGCTGGTGAACAAGAGCCTGAACTTCATCGTCGAACTGGAAGGCATCGACGCCTTCGGCCGCGACTCGGGCCTGGCCATCATCCCGGCGCCGCGCCTGCTGCCACGCGTCATCCGCGTGCCGGAAGAAGTGTCGGGCACCGGCGACAACTTCGTGTTCCTGTCGTCGATGATCCACGCCCACGCCGATGACCTGTTCCAGGGCATGAAGGTGAAGGGCTGCTACCAGTTCCGCCTGACCCGTAACGCCGACCTTGCGCTGGACTCCGAAGACGTCGAAGACCTGGCCCGCGCCCTGCGCGGCGAGCTGTTCTCGCGTCGCTACGGCGATGCTGTGCGCCTGGAAGTGGCCGACACCTGCCCCAAACACCTGTCCGACTACCTGCTCAAGCAGTTCAGCCTGTCGGAGTCGGAGCTGTACCAGGTCAACGGCCCGGTCAACCTCACGCGCCTGTTCAGCATCACCGGCCTGGACAGCCACCCGGAGCTGCAATACAAGCCGTTCACCCCGGCCATCCCCAAGCTGCTGCAGAACAGCGAGAACATCTTCAGCGTGATCAGCAAGCAGGACATCCTGCTGCTGCACCCGTTCGAATCGTTCACCCCCGTGGTCGACCTGCTGCGCCAGGCCGCCAAGGACCCGCACGTGCTGGCCGTGCGCCAGACCCTGTACCGCAGTGGTGCCAACTCGGAAATCGTCGATGCGCTGGTGGACGCCGCGCGTAACGGCAAGGAAGTGACCGCGGTCATCGAGCTGCGCGCCCGTTTCGACGAAGAGTCCAACCTGCAGATGGCCAGCCGCCTGCAGGCCGCAGGTGCCGTGGTGATCTACGGCGTGGTGGGCTTCAAGACCCACGCCAAGATGATGCTGATTCTGCGCCGTGAAGCCGGCGAGATCGTGCGCTACGCCCACCTGGGTACCGGCAACTACCACGCCGGCAACGCGCGCCTGTACACCGACTACAGCCTGCTGACCTCCGACGACGCCTTGTGCGAGGACGTGGGCAAGCTGTTCAGCCAGCTGATCGGCATGGGCAAGACCCTGCGCATGAAGAAGCTGCTGCACGCGCCGTTCACGTTGAAGAAGGGCATGCTCGACATGATTGCCCGCGAGACCCAGTTCGCCCTGGAAGGCAAGCCGGCGCACATCATTGCCAAGTTCAACTCGCTGACCGATCCCAAGATCATCCGCGCGCTGTACAAGGCCAGCCAGTCAGGCGTGCGTATCGACCTGGTGGTGCGTGGCATGTGCTGCCTGCGCCCAGGCATCGCCGGGGTGTCGCACAACATTCAGGTGCGCTCGATCATCGGCCGCTTCCTGGAGCACACCCGGGTGTTCTACTTCCTCAATGGCGGCGAAGAGCAGATGTTCCTGTCCAGCGCCGACTGGATGGAGCGCAACCTGGACAAGCGCGTCGAGACTTGCTTCCCGGTAGAGGGCAAGAAGCTGATCCTGCGGGTGAAGAAGGAGCTGGAAAGCTACCTGACCGACAACACCCACTCGTGGATTCTGCAGCCGGACGGCCGCTACGTGCGTAGCTCGCCTACCGGCAACCAGAACCCGCGCAGCGCCCAGGACACTCTGCTGGAGCGCCTGAGCATCCCGATCCTTACCGTACGGTAAGGATCACGCCGACCCGGGTCAGCCACTCCGCTTCCAGCGCGAAGTCGGCCTGGGTCAGCTGGTTCTCTTCCAGCCAGCCAGCCGGGAACTCCACTTCCAGGCTGTCCTGGCCGGCATACAGCTTCACGGTCGGCATTTCCTGGGTACCACGGATGTGGTGGAACAGGATCGCGAAGCGCAGCAGCACGCACAGGCGAATCAGCTTGATGCCGTCGTCGCCGAAATCGGCGAACTTGTCCTTGGGAATATTGCGCCGGTGGCCACGCACCAGCAGGGCCAGCATTTGCTGGTCTTCGCGGGAGAAGCCGGCCAGATCCGAGTGCTCGATCAGGTAGGCGCCGTGCTTGTGGTAGTGGTAGTGGGCGATGTCCAGGCCCACTTCGTGCACTTTAGCCGCCCAGCCCAGCAGTTCACGCCATACGCCGTCTTCCAGGCCCCAGTCCTCGGCTACCTGGTCGAAGGCATGCAGCGCCTTGCGTTCTACCCGCTCGGCCTGGTCCAGGTCCACGTGGTAGCGCTCCATCAGCGAGCTGAGGGTGCGCTCGCGCACGTCTTCGTGGTGGTGGCGGCCCAGCAGGTCGTACAGCACGCCTTCGCGCAGGGCGCCTTCGCAGTGGTCCATGCGCTGCAGTTCCAGGGCGTCGAAAATAGCCTCCAGAATCGCCAGGCCCGCCGGGAATATCGAGCGACGGTCAGGCTTGATGCCGTCGAAGTCGATCTTGTCGACGTCGCCCAGCTTGAACAGTTTGCGCTTGAGCCAGCTCAAGCCCTCGGCATTCACCTCGCCAGTGCCGTGGCCGCCGGCTTTCAGGGCCAGACCAATGGCGCGGATGGTGCCCGAGGAGCCGATGGCTTCATCCCAGGTCAGGCGGTGCAGGGCATTTTCGATGCTCATGATTTCCAGGCGCGCGGCGGTGTAGGCCTGGGCGTAGCGCGCCGGGGTGATCTTGCCGTCCTTGAAATAGCGCTGGGTGAAGCTCACGCAGCCCATCTGCAGGCTTTCGCGCAGCAGCGGTTCGAAGCGCTGGCCAATGATGAACTCGGTGCTGCCGCCGCCGATGTCGGCCACCAGGCGCTTGCCGGGGGTGTCGGCCAGGGTGTGCGAGACGCCCAGGTAGATGAGGCGTGCTTCCTCGCGGCCGGAGATGACCTCCACCGGGTGCCCGAGGATTTCCTCGGCGCGGCGGATGAATTCACCACGGTTGCGCGCCTCGCGCAGGGCGTTGGTGCCCACGATGCGCACGGCGCCCAGGGGCAGGCCGTTGATCAGTTGGGAGAAACGCTTGAGGCAATCGAGGCCGCGCTGCATGGACTCTTCATCCAGGTTGCGCTGTTCATCGATGCCCGCCGCCAATTGAACCTTTTCCCCCAGGCGCTCGAGAATGCGGATTTCATTATGGTGGGCCTTGGCCACCACCATATGAAAGCTGTTCGAGCCCAGATCGATGGCGGCGATCAGGGAAAGGTTCTTGGGGGTGGCTTGCGGCATGGTCTGAGAATCCCGGTCGATAACCCTGCCATCGTGCCACGAACCAACCCTGCCGCCAACGCGTTTGCAGAGGATGCCCGCCGATACGTAGCTGCAACTGTATTGTGGGAGCTGGGGTGGCCGCGCGGGGTTTTTTGGCCCCCCACCCCCCGGGCCGCCCCCCCCCCCCCCCA